>NZ_CFHTCS010000004.1:0-46065 GCF_984369615.1 Martelella sp.
CGCAAGCTGGCGCTCGGTCAGCTTGACGCTCTTGTGGGTCTTGATATGCGGGCGAAGCGCAATGCCGTGTTCGTCGCAGTAGTCCTGCATCCGCTTCAGATTGGCATCGACGATTGCAAGATCAACGAGGGGAACGGGCGTATCGAGGTCTTCGGTCTTCAATGGTTCAGTCCTTTTTCGGCCATTGGGGCCACATGCCCATCAGATACGCTTTCCGGTGGTCAAATCGAAACAATGCTCCTTGCCAGCCTGCGGCTTGACATAGAGCGTTGAACCGGATTCGGCCTCCAGACGCCAGCGGAAAAGCGCAACGACCGCCTGACCGGCGATCTTTCCGTAGACGTAAGTATCAGCCCCTGTCTGCTCGATCAGGTCGACAACCAGCGGCAGGCCCGCGCCAAAATCGGCAAGCTCGACATTTTCCGGACGGATACCGACCTTTATCGTCTCGCCAACCTCGGCATTGACGGTTTCCGGCAACGGCAGGGAGACCGTGTCGTCGAGGACAGCCACGGGTCCGCCATCGGACGAGGCCACGGTGGCCTCCAGCAGGTTCATCGACGGCGAACCGATGAAGCTGGCGACAAACAGGGTTTCCGGCCGGTCGTAAAGCTCAAGCGGCGTGCCGATCTGCTCGATATGGCCGCCATTCATCACCACGATCCGGTCGGCGAGCGTCATCGCCTCGATCTGGTCGTGGGTCACATAGATCGAGGTCCGGCCGACCTTCTTGTGCAGCGCCTTGATCTCTGTGCGCATCTGCACGCGCAACTGGGCATCGAGGTTGGAGAGCGGCTCGTCGAAGAGAAACAGCGAGGGTTCGCGCACCACGGCGCGGCCCATGGCGACGCGCTGGCGCTGACCGCCGGAAAGCTGGCGCGGATAGCGTTCCAGATAGGGTTCAAGGTTCAGGATCTCGGCGGCGCGTTCGATCTTGGCGGCGATCTCGTCCGGCTTTTCGCCGCGCAGTTTCGGACCGTAGGCAATGTTGTCACGCACAGTCATGTGCGGGAATAGCGCATAGGACTGGAACACCATGGCAATGTTGCGCCGCTGCGGCGGCACGGCATTGGACCGGTGCCCGCCGATCAGGAGATCGCCATAGGAGATGTCCTCAAGCCCCGCGATCATGCGCAGAAGCGTCGACTTTCCGCAGCCGGACGGCCCGACGAGGACGACGAACTCGCCATCGGGAATTCTGAGGTCGATGTCGAACAGGACCTGGTTGTCGCCATACTGCTTGTTGATCTGGTTGAGGACGAGATCGGCCATCCTATTGGTCCTCCAGGGTCAGTTCGCGCGACATCGCAAGATTGCCGGCCATCAGCCCGCCATCGACGGGCAGCGTGACGCCGGAGATGAATCCCGCATCGTCGGACGCCAGAAAGGTGATCGCCTTGGCGACGTCGACGGGCTGGGCAACGCGCAGCAGCGGATACCACTTCTTCAGGCCGTCCAGCACATCGGGCTTGCGGGCGATGCGATGGTCCCAGGCGGGCGTCTGCACCGTGCCGGGGCAGACGATATTGGCGCGGATATTATGCGCGCCATATTCCGTTGCCATCGTCCGCGCAAGCGAGACGAGGCCCGCCTTGGCGGCGCTGTAGGCCGGCTGGCCGAAGGTTGCGAGACCGTTGACCGAGCCGACGATGACGATCGCGCCGTGCTTCTTCGCCTTCATACCCTCGATCACGACCCGCACCGTGTTGTACTGGCCGGCGAGATTATCGGCGACGTCCTGGCGGAAACGCTCGGGCGAGGTCTTGTCGAGCGTGGTCGTGGCGCCGCCGGTATTGGCATTGGCGACCACGATATCGACCGGACCGAGTTCGGCCACGCCGGCATCGACGGCGGCCTGCAGCGCATCGATATCGGTGATGCTGGCGGCGGCACCGGCGACGGAAAAGCCCTCGGCCTTATAGGTCGCCACAGCTTCATCGACGGCATCCTGCTTGATATCGGCAATGATGACCTTGGCGCCCTCGGCCAGAAAATCCTTGACGACGGCCGTGCCGATACCGCCGACGCCGCCGGTGACGAGCGCGACGCGCCCTTCCAGTCTCTTCATGTCAGTTCCCCGTTTTTATAGGCATTCATGGCACGCCCGGCCCATTCGAGACCGCTCCGGCGCACATGTCCGTAATTGTAGAAACCAAAGCCATCGACGCCGGCGTCAGCCAGCGCGGCAACGGTTGCGGCAAACCCGCCCTCCTCAAGATAATCGGGGGCGGCGGGGCGCAACACGGCGCGGATCGAAGCCTCAGGCCCGCAGCGCAGACGGATCTCATCATATTCGGTCAGCGCCGTTTGCCGGGGCGGTCGATAGAAACAGACCTCCAGCCCGTCGGCCGCCTTCGAGAGCGCGGCAAGGTCAGACCCTTCCAGATAGGATAGACCGAGCGGCTGGTTGACCGAGGGGATGATGTAGACGGCGGCATCACCGCGCACGGCGGCGCGAACCTCTTCCACCAGCGCGGTGACGACATCGCAGCGCATCTTCAGAAAGTTTGACAGATCCGGGTCAGTGACGAGATCGCCCTCAAAACGCGCCCGGTTGGCATCCGGGTCCGGTTCGTAATCCGCCTCCAGAGCAAGGCGGATACGGCTTTGAACACGATCCTTAAGCCCGTCGAAATCAACATCAGCACTTTGCGCATTTTTTGCGCATTTTGCGCAAAAACAAAGCCCCAGGTAGTTTTCTGTGCCCGGCATTGACCCGAGCAATGCAAATTCGTGATGATAGCCGTGGCGGAACGGCAGAAAGCCGGGCGTCTCCAGCGACAGCCCGCTGACGCCCGGATCTTCGGCAATCTCGCGGCACAGATTGACGGCATATTCCCGGACATCCGGATGAGACGGACACAGCGCATAGGGATAGCGGTCGCCAAAGGCATTCTCGACCGTGCAATCGGGGAATTTCATGCCGAGATGACTGTTGTGCAGGAGCACCGTCCAGGCATTGAGCGCGATGTCGCCACGCGCCGAAAACCGCTCGAATATGTCATTCTCGCGCGCCAGATCGCCTGTATCCGGGGCGATGCGGCCGTAACTCCCGCGCCGCGCGCGAAAATGGACATGCCCGTCCTGCGGAAAGAATATCTTCGATCCCTTGCCTTTGGGGCGTGTGAACTTGCCTGCGTGATAGGCGGCCGCGAGCGTCAGCGTATTCATGCCAAGCCGATGCATTTCCTCGACAAACGCGTCGTCGCTCCAGTCCGCAACGTCCCATGTATAGGCAAACAAGGCACGATAGTCCGGTCTTTCTGTTCCCGTCTTCAGTCTCTTCATTATTGTCCCGTCTGGTCGGTCAATTGTTTTTAGAAAAGCTTACACGGCACTTCAGTTTGCGCAATATGGGAATTTGCACTTATTTGTATTTTTTGCATTGACGCATTTGGAAACTTCGGCATACGCTTCCGATCGTAGGGGAACACCGGCAGCAAAGCCGGGACCAACTGGAGAACAATTATGCATCAGACCAGAAAGGCACTGCCGCGCGCAGTGCGCCTTGCGCTTGCCGCATCCTCGCTTGCCATGATCTCCGCCGGCGCGGCTTCCGCCGATACGGTGCGGGTCACCATTCCGGAATATTCGTCGAAGACCATGCCCTATTTCCAGCAGGCGGCCGACGCGTTCATGGCGGAAAATCCCGACACCACGATCGAACTCGAAATGGTGCCCTGGGCAAACCTGCAGCAGAAACTGGTGACCGACATTTCCGGCGGCGTGAACGCCGACCTCGCCGTCATCGGCACGCGCTGGATCCTCGATTATGCCGAGCAGGAGGTGATCGAACCGCTCGACGACTATATGGACGACGCCTTCAAGGGCCGGTTCTTCGAAACCTTCCTGACGCCCTCGGTCGTCGACGGCACCACGTTCGGCCTGCCGATCGCCGCCTCCGCCCGCGCCATGTTCTACAACAAGGGCCTGCTCGAAGAGGCCGGCTACGCCGAGCCGCCGGCTACCTGGGACGAGCTAATCGAAGCCTCGAGAGCGATCAAGGCGCTCGGCAAGGATGGCGTCTTTGCCTACGGCATCCAGGGCAAGAGCACGGAGACGGACGTCTATTTCTACTACCCGATGTGGAGCTATGGCGGCACGATCCTGACCGAGGACGGTCTTTCCGGCGTCAACACCGAGGCCGGTGCCAAGGCCATGGACATCTACATGACGCTCATCAACGAGGGGCTTACCCAGCCGGGGGTCACCGATTACCAGCGCGCCGACATCGAGAACCTGTTCAAGCAGGGCAAGCTCGGCATGGTTATCACCGGTCCGTTCCTTTCCAACCAGCTCAAGGAGCAGGCGCCGGATCTCGATTACGGCCTCGCCAAGGTTCCCGCCGGCACGACATCGGCCACCTATGGCGTCACCGACTCGATCGTGATGTTCGAGAACTCCGACGTGAAGGACGAGGCCTGGGCCTTCCTCGACTTCCTGTTCACCACCGACCAGCGCGTCAAGTTCGACGAGGCCGAAGGCTTCCTGCCGGTGAACAAGAAAGAGGCAGCCATGCCGATGTTTGCCGACAATGAAGATCTGAAGGTCTTCACCGATCTTCTCGCCGGCGCCCATTTCGCGCCCCTCGTCGCAGGCTGGGAAGAAATCGCCGACAGCACGATCACCGACCTTCAGGCAACCTATCTCGGCCAGATGGAACCGGATGCGGCGCTCGCCGATATCGAAACCCGGGTCAACGACATTCTCGAGTAAGGCGGCCCGCAATGCCAGGTTCTTCACAACGCTCCGCCCCCAATCCGGACAGGGTGAACGGCGCTGGCATTGCGGCCACCGCCGAATATGAAGCCGGGCCTTTCGCGGCCTGGCGGAAAAGGATGGTGCCGGTGCTGTTCATCCTGCCCGGCCTCGTCCTCTCCGCCTTCATCATCATCTATCCGGTCTGGGAACTGATCCAGACATCGCTGCGCAAGGTCACCCGCTTCGGCAAGGTGACCGGCCTCAATGACTTCGCCAATTTCGAAGCGGTTTTCTCGGACACCCTGTTTCAGGAGGCAGCCATCCGCTCGGTCTGGTGGACGCTGCTGGTTGTCGGCGGAACGCTGATCTGCGCCGCCGGCATCGCGCTGATCCTGAACGAGAAGTTCCACGGTCGCGCCATTGCCCGCGTCATCATCATGCTGCCCTGGTCGGTATCGCTGTCGCTGCTGACCGTGGTCTGGCGCTGGGCGCTCAACGGCGAGACCGGCTACCTCAACCACCTGCTGGAACAGCTCGGCATCATCGACGGTCCCGTCGTCTGGCTTGCCAGCGGCTCGACGGCCTTCACCGTCATGATCCTGATCGGTATCATCGTCTCGATCCCGTTCACGACGACGATCTTCCTCGGCGGTCTCTCCTCGCTTCCGGGCGACCTCTACGAGGCCGCGCGCATGGAAGGCGCCTCCCACTGGCACTGCTTCAGGACCATCACCGTGCCGATGATGCAGCCTTACGTGAACATCGCGATCGTGCTCAACGTGATCTACGTCTTCAACTCTTTCCCGATCATCTGGATCCTGACCGAGGGCGGGCCGGCGAACTCCACCGACATTCTGGTGACCTATCTCTACAAGATCGCCTTCAAATACGGAAAGCTCGGCGAGGCTTCCGTCGTATCGCTCCTGATGTTCGTCTTCCTTCTGGCTTTCGCGGCGCTTTACCTGCGGCTTGTTTCAAAGGATCCGGCCAATGCCTGACAGACGACGCTCGCTGATCTACTGGATCGTCCTTTCGCCGCTGCTGCTGATCAATCTCTTCCCCTTTGCGGTGATGATTTCCACCGCTCTGACGCCGGCCGACGAGGTGGTGTCCGGCGACACGCAATGGATCCCCAGCCGTTTTGCCTGGGAAAACTTTGTGGACATGTGGCAGACGGTCGATTTCGGCACGGCCCTGATGAACTCGCTGGTGGTCGGCGTCGTGACGACCGTGCTGACGATCGTCGTTTCGGTTCCCGCCGCCTATGCCATGGTGAGGCTCGACTTCAAGGGCAAGACGGCCTTCCAGACCTTCCTGCTGATCACCCAGATGTTTTCTCCGGTCGTGCTGGTGATCGGGCTATTCCGGCTTGTGGTCGGCATCGGCGCACTCGATTCGCTGGTCGCGCTCTCCGTCCTTTACTGCTGCTTCCACATCGCGTTCGCCGTCTGGATGCTGCGCTCCTATTTCGCCTCCATCCCGGCGGAACTGGAACACGCCGCCTGGCTCGAGGGCGCGTCCGCCTTCCACGCCATCCGCACGGTCTTCGTGCCCATGGCAGCCCCCGCCGTTGCGGTCACGGCGATCTTCACCTTCATCGGCGCCTGGAACGAATACGCGCTTGCGCTCGCCATCCTGCGCTCATCCGAACATTACACCCTGCCGCTCAAGATCGCGGCGCTCTCCTCCGGCCGTTACCAGGTCGAATGGCATCATGTGATGGCGGCCACCTTCGTTGCCACCATTCCCGTCGCCATCGTCTTCATGTGGCTGCAGCGCCATATGATCACCGGGCTTTCCGGCGGCGCGGTGAAGGGTTGAGACCCAAAAGACAAAGGAAAACACAAGATGTCCACAATCGAACATTTTCACGCAACCGAGACCTCGCCGAGCGCCGCCCCCCTGAGCCCCGCCGTCCGCGCCGGCGATTTCGTGTTCGTCTCCGGCCAGGTGCCGGTCATGGATGACGGCTCCATCGCTGCCCATGACATCGAGGCGCAAACGACGCAGGTGATGAAGAACATCGAAAAGGCGCTGCGGCTTGCCGGCTGCGCAATGTCCGATATCTGCAAGACCACCGCATGGCTGCATGACGCCCGCCATTTTGGCCGCTTCAACAAGGCCTATTCGGCCTTCTTCACGCCCGGCAAGTTCCCGGCGCGCACCACAAGCGAGGCGAAGCTGATGATCAACATTCTCGTCGAGATCGAGGCCGTCGCCTACAAGCCGCTATAGGATCCGAGCAGCACGAACGAACAAGAACGATCCGCCACCAGCAATTGGCGGGCACGATATGGAGTCCCATGAAATGACAGCATCCGCAGCGCCTGCCGCCTATGACCTTATCCTGAAAGGCGGGCGCGTGATCGATGAGCGAAACGGCCTTGACGGCTTTTTTGACGTGGCCGTCAGCGACGGCAAGATCGCCGCCGTCGCAGCGGGTATACCCGTCGCCGGCGCAAGATCGGTTCACGATGTCAAAGGCAGGATCGTCGCTCCCGGCCTGATCGATCTCCACACCCATGTCTATCACAAGGCAACCTCGCTCAGCGTCGATCCGGACATGATCGCGCGCCGCTCGGCAATCACCACACTGGTGGATGCCGGCAGCGCGGGCGCCGGCAATTATGACGGCTTCCGCGACTATGTGATGGCCAAATCCCCCTATCGCATCCTAGCCTTTCTCAACATTTCCTTTCCCGGCATTTTCGGCTTCGACAAGGGGCTGTTCATCGGCGAGGCAACGCTGCGCGAAATGCTGCCCGTCGATCGCTGCGTGGCGAAGATCGAGGCAAACCGCGACAGGATCATCGGCGTCAAGGTGCGTATCGGCGGACCGGCCACCGGCGAACTGGCGCTCGGCGCGCTGGAACTGGCGCTGGAAGCCGCCGACAAGGTCGGCCTGCCGCTGATGACCCATATCGGCGGTCCGCCGCCAAGCTATGCCGCTGTCGTCTCGATGCTCCGGCCCGGCGATATTCTCACCCATTGCTACCGCCCCTCGCCCAATTCGGCGCTCACGGAAGACGGCGAAATCCTCCCCGAAATCACCGCCGCGCGCAAACGCGGCGTGCTCTTCGATATCGCCCACGGCATGGGCGCATTTTCCTACGAAACGGCGGAACCGGCGATCCGGCAGAACTTTCTGCCGGACATCATTTCCTCCGATGTCCATGTCGTCGCCGTCGAGGGACCGGGCTATGATCTGCTTCACGTCATGAGCAAGCTCTATAATTGCGGCCTATCCCTCCCCGACGTGATCGGCATGTCGACGAGCCGCCCTGCTCTTTCGATCCGCCGGCCCGACCTTGGCCATCTCGGCGTCGGCGCGCCCGCCGATATCTCCGTGCTCGATGATTGCGAGGCGGATTTCATCTTCTCCGACGTGCGCGGCGAGAAACGGCCGGGCAAACGCATCCTCCAGCCGGTTGCCTGCTATCTCGGCGGCACGGCAATGGAGGTGGGGCGACGTCCCTTCGAGGAACCCTTCCTCACGCGTTGCGGCTGTTGCTGAGGGGCCCGGACGATGGCCATGATCGAGATCTGCGTCGAAGGGTTTGAGGAAGCGCTTGCGGCGGAGCAGGCAGGCGCTGACCGGGTGGAGCTTTGCGCAGCGCTTTCGGAGGGCGGGATCACCCCGAGCATTGCCCAGATCCGCCTGGCCAAGGCGCGATGCGCCATTCCGGTCTTTGTCATCATCCGCCCGCGCGGCGGCGATTTTCTCTACACCGAGGCTGAATTCGAGGCGATCCTGGAGGATATCGCGGCGGCGAAGACAGAAGGCGCCGATGGCGTGGTCATCGGCTTCCTCACTGAGGATGGCCGCATCGATATCGCGCGCATGAAAAAGGCCGTCGCGGCCGCCCGTCCCATGGGCGTCACCTGCCACCGCGCCTTCGACATGACCCGCGATCCAGAGGAAGCGATCGACGACCTGATCGCGGCCGGCGTCGACCGGGTACTGTCCTCCGGCCAGTGCAGCAATGCGCAGGATGGTCTTGGCGTCCTCAAAGCCATGATCGGCCACGCAGACGGACGCATCATCGTCATGGTCTGCGGCGATCCGGACCCGCACCTGCTGTTTGACGGACCGGTCAGACCCGACGCCATCGACTTCCATTTCGGCGCGACCGGTTACCGCGAAAGTCCGATGCAGTTCCGAAATCCCCGTGTCTTCATGGGCAAGGAACAGGACAACTACGAATACCGCCGCCGCGCGCTCGACGGCGAAGCCATCGCGGCACGGGCTGAAAGGCTTCTCCGCCTCGCGGCATCCTGACCCGCAGGCGGGAACCAAAACATCACTCCGGCAGTTGATCGGGCATCGGTCCAATCATCCGGAGTTACAGACATGACACAGAAGGTGGCACTCGTGACGGGCGCGGGGTCCGGCATCGGCCGCGCTTCGGCACTCGCCCTAGCGGCCGATCGCATGGCCGTTGGCGTTCTCGGGCACACGCCCGAGGAGAACCAGGAAACCGTCGACGCAATCAGGGCGGAAGGCGGCACCGCGCTTTCGCTTTCGGCGGACGTGACCAGCGCCGAAGAATTGAGCGCGGCGCTCGATGAGCTGGTCTCCGCCCATGGCCGGCTCGACGCGGTGGTCGCCAATGCCGGCATCAACGGCGTCTGGGCTCCCGTCGACGAGCTTGACCCGGCCGATTTCGACAAGACGATCGCCGTCAACCTGCGGGGCACCTTCCTGACCATCAGGGCAACGGTTCCCTATCTCAAAAAGGCGGGCGGCGGCTCCATCACCGTCATTTCCTCGATCAACGGCACGCGCAAGTTCACCTCTCCCGGCGCCACCGCCTACTCGGCGACCAAGGCCGCGCAACTGGCAATGGTTCAGCAACTCGCGCCGGAACTCGGCCAGGCGAGAATCCGCATCAACGCCATCTGTCCGGGCGCAATCGATACGGAGATCGGTGACAACACCGAAATTCGCAACGCCGAGAAAAGCGGCATCGGCGCAGAAGCACACATACCGCTGACGAACGACAAAGCCGGCTCGGCCGAGGATATTGCCGCCGTCGTCTCGTTTCTCGCCTCAGACAAGGCGAGCCATGTTACCGGAACCCCGATCTGGGTTGATGGCGGCCAGAGCCTCGTGACCTGACCGCTCATGAAAAAGCCCGCCCTTCGAACGCGTCGAGGGCGGGCGCCTGCGGCTTGCTGCGATGACGGGTCCAGGGTCTGTTCATCCCCGCCATCGGCGCTCGCCCCGACGTCTCAACAGGCTCGGGGGCCGCAACTATGAATGCATTTGCGACGTCTGCACGCAGAAGCCTGAAATGCCGGACCCGATCCAGTCCGCCACAAGCACGAACCGGAAAGCCTGAGCGCTGCGTCGTTCGGCCGGCTTGCGCGGTTGCCTTCGATTTGCCGCATATCTGGAGAAGAAGCGGCTCCGGCGGATCGAAAAAAAACAGGAGCTGGCCGGAAATATCTCACGTGAGCCAGCCCGATACCGCCGGCTGCTGTTGTTCTGGTGACGACGCCTTTCTCGGCCGTCGCGAACCTCATGGATCATCTTCGACAGCCGAGGGCAACGACCAGGGTCAACCACCAGAAGAGGGCCGATCGCACGGGTTCATTCAACCTGTCGAAGAGGCCGCGGACGAAAGGAGACCCGGACCATGACCATCGAAGCCGAACCGAGCACGGAAGAAAAGCCGATCACACCCTCGGGAGCTGTCTCTTGGGAACACAAGGACACGCTCTGGTGTATCAGCCTTTTCGGAACGGCGGTGGGCGCAGGCATTCTGTTCCTGCCGATCACCGCCGGGCAATCGGGTTTCTGGCCATTGCTCGCCGTGACGATCCTGATCGGACCGATGGTCTATCTTTCGCACCGCGCCCTTGCCAGGTTTGTCCTTTCATCGCGCGTCGCGACGTCCGACATTACGGATGTTGTCGAGGAGCACTTCGGCCTGGTTGCCGGCAACCTGATAACGGTCCTCTACTTCTTCGCGATATATCCGATCGTGCTTATCTACGGCGTCGGCATCACGAATACGGTTGACAGTTTCATCGTCAACCAGATGCAGCTTCAGCCCCCGCCCCGCTGGCTTCTGTCCCTGTCGCTTATTCTGTTGATGATGAGCGTGATGATGGCTGGCGAAAATGTCATGCTCAAGGTCACGGAGTTTCTTGTCTACCCGCTGATCGTCATTCTCTTCGGCCTCTCCATCTACCTTATTCCGAGGTGGAATTATGCCGTTGTGTTTGAAGTTCCGTCAGCGAAGGACTTTCTCGTTACGATCTGGCTTACGCTTCCGGTGCTCGTTTTTTCCTTCAATCACAGCCCGGCAATATCCAGCTTTGCCCAGCTGCAGCGGCGCGATCATGGTTCGAACGCCGTCAGGAAAAGCGATGCCATTCTCAGGGTCACGGCGTCCATGCTTCTGGTGTTCGTCATGTTCTTTGTCTTTTCATGCATCATGTGCCTGACGCCGGAACAGTTCATCGAGGCGAAAAGACAGAATATTTCGATCCTCTCCTTCTTCGCGAACGCGTTCGACAATCCGGTCATTTCGTTTCTGGGGCCGGTCGTGTCTTTCGCCGCAATCGTGAGCTCGTTTTTCGGCCACTATCTCGGCGCGCGGGAAGGAATGCGCGGCATCATAAACCAGCAGGCCCGCAATATGGGTTTCGAAACAAATTCGAGGAAGCTCAATATTTTCATAGTCCTGTTCTTCATACTGAGCGTCTGGATCGTTGCGATCGTCAATCCCTCAATTCTCGGACTTATCGAGACGCTCATCGGGCCCCTGATTGCGGCGATCTTGTTCTTGCTGCCCATGTACGCCATCCACCGGGTTCCCGCCATGGCCAGGTACAAGGGGCGCGTCAGCAATGTATTCGTCACGGCAACAGGTATTGCCGCCGTTTCCGCGATCTTCTTCCAGATCCTGCGGTAGGCGGAACCGTTTCCGGCACTCCGGGCCGCGACCGGACAGGCAAAATGAGGCCCGCCCTCCTGAACATTGGACGGCGGGCGTTCGATGAAGGCTTCGACGCTGAAGAATCAGGCAAAACTGCCGGCGGATGGCGCGGTCGTTCGCATCGCTTTCGCATCACCGCCGCGCGGAGCCGGCTGCATGAGACCCGCCTCCAGCATGGCCGAGATAAAGGCCTCGCGGGAAACTTCCAGCTTGCCGTTGTGGGCGGCGGCTTCGGCGCAGAGGCCGGAGGCGCTCAGATAATGCCGGCCTTCCTTCTTGTGGCAATGATCCCGCAGGAAATCCGCGGCCTCCTCGGGACCTTCGATCGTGACGGCATCGCCATTCGCCGTCAGCACATGCACGGGGATGCTCCAATATGTGGCAAGCTTGGACATGTTTTTTTCCTCGTCTCGTTTTCCGCCATTGCCGGCAAAAGCCGACATCTGTCACTCAAGAACCAAAAAACCGGCAATTTGTTCCTGCGATTTTCTCAATAAAAACCAATAGTGTGGCGGCTTGGCGGCGGCAATTTGCACAGTCCGGGACGGCGCGCGTTCAGGCAGCGAAGACGAGCCCCGGAGCGGCCCGCGCCTTACCGGCGCGGCGCGGCGGTCGACTGGCGGACGATCAGTTCGGTCGGCAGCGTGATCCGGTTGCTCGGCGCATCGAGCCCGCCGATCCGAGCCAGAAGCGTGTTCATCGCCGAGCGGCCGATCTGGCGCAGCGGCTGGCGGATCGTCGTCAGCGGCGGATGCATCTGCTGGGCGATGGCGATATCATCGAAGCCGATCAGCGATATGTCTTCGGGAATCCGCAACCCCTTCTCCCTGAGCGCCTGGCTGGCGCCGAGCGCGCTGATGTCGTTGGCGGCGAAAATCGCCGTCGGCCGGTGTTTCAACGCCAGAAGCCGCTTTGCCGCATCGAAGCCGCTCTTTTGCAGGAAGTCGCCATCGACGACGAGGTCCGGATCGCGGTCGAGGCCGAACTGGGCAACGGCATCGCGATAACCCGCCAGACGCTCGCGCGCGGAACGCAGGCGGTTGTCGCCGGAAATGAAGCCGATGCGCCGATGGCCGAGATCGGCGAGGTGGCGCACGGCAAGCCGCGCGCCCTGATAGCTGTCGCCGTCGACCGAGGGAAAGGGCGGATCGTCATAAAGCGTATCGATCGTCACCACCGGTAATGCTTCGCTGGCGATCTGCTCCAGATAGCTCGCCTCGTAAGGCAGGATGGCGATGATGCCGCCGGCAATCTGCTGCAAGAGGCTTGCCACGCTGCTCGGCGCGGTGCTGTCGCGGTCGGGCAGCGAATAGACGAGCGCCTCGTAGCCGGCGCTTTTCGCCGCGCCGCTGATGCCGAGCACGATGTCGCTGGTAAAGGGCGCATGGAGTTCGGCCATCACCCCGATGATTCGCGAGCGGCCATTGGAAAGCTTCTGGGCAAAGGGATTGACCGAATAGCCCATCTCGTCGGCGATGCGCAGGATATCCTCGCGCGTCTCGGCCGAAACGCCCGGCTGGTTGTTGAGCGCGCGCGACGCCGTCATCCGCGAGACGCCCGCGACTTTTGCAATTTCGGCCAGCGTGGCCGCCCGCTTCTTCACCGCCAAAATGCGATCCCCCGTCGCGCCCTCAGTCGCGCCTCAACGGCGTCGCGCGCGCGGCATCGGCTGAAGATACCTGAACGATCAACGCCTTATTCCCCTTGCAGCTTTCCCCGGCGCTCGGCCGGGCAAAGGTTTCGATTAGCACAGTTCCGTCACAATAGCGACACGAACGCACGAGCCGTGCCATCGGCCCTTCGCTCTGCTCGCTCGCGCGGCTGATTCCACATCGGAAAACCGTCGCTTGTTTACAGATAGCGAAACCTGATTGACACATCGTATCGTTACCGGTAACGTACCTCATATCGTAAGATTTACAACTTGTCTTGCATGGGAGGACACAATGCAATTCAAACCGTCCAGAACCTTCACCCGTCTTCTGGGGTCTGCCGCCGTTGCCGCTCTGGTTCCGCTTGCGGCCCAGGCCCAGGAAACCAAGACGATCACGTCCTGGGACCTGCGTTCGGACACAACCACGGCCGGCATCGTCCGTGACGCGATGGACCGTTTCGAGGAGGCCAACCCCGGCTATGTCGTCGAGGATTCGCACTTTGCCAACGACGCCTACAAGACCAAGCTGAAGATCGCTTTCGGCGCCAACGAGCCCCCTTGCATCTTCGCCTCCTGGGGCGGCGGCCCGCTGAAGGAATATGTCGATTCCGATCAGGTCGTCGACCTGACGCCCTATCTCGACGCCAACCCGGAATTCAAGGACCGCTTCGTGCCGGCAAGCTTCGGCCCGGTGACCTTCAACGACAATATCTACGGCCTGCCGGCTGAAAACACCGCCGTGGCCGTGATCTTCTACAATACCGAGATTTTCGACGAGCTCGACCTGACGCCGCCGGAGACCTGGGACGAACTGATGAACGTCATCAACGTCCTGAACGAGAACAACATCGCCCCCTTCGCGCTTGCCAACAAGAACAAGTGGCCGGGGTCCATGTACTTCGTGCTGCTCGCAGACCGCGTCGGCGGCCCGGAAGCCTTCCGCAAGGCGGCAGCGCGTGAAGAAGGCGGTTCCTTCGAGGATCCGGTCTTCATCGAGGCCGGCGAGCGGCTTCAGGAGCTCGTCGAGGCCGACGCGTTTGCCCGCGGCTACAACGGTCTCGACTATGACGTCGGCGGTTCGCGTCGCCTGCTTTACGCCGATCGCGCCGCCATGGAGCTGATGGGCAGCTGGGAAATGGCCACCATCCGCAACGAGAATCCGGAATTCGCCGAAAAGGTCGACTTCTTCACCTTCCCCTCGGTGCCCGATGGTAAGGGCGATCCGTCCAACGTGATCGGCACGCTCGGCGACAATTATGTCAGCATCGCCTCCGCCTGCCCCTATAAGGACAAGGCCTTCGAACTTCTGACCTACCTCACCAATGACGATGCGGCCGCCGCCCGCCTTGCCGACCAGCGCGTGATGCCGCTGAAGGGCATCACCACCGAGGACCCCTTCCTGAACAAGGTCCTGGAAGTCGTCGGCGAGGCCGGCAGCGTTCAGCTTTGGTACGATCAGGAACTGCCGCCGGCCCTTGGCGAAGTCCACAAGGACACGGTCCAGCAGCTCTTCGGCCTGTCGATCACGCCGGAAGAGGCAGCCGCCGAAATGGAACAGGCGGCCCAGGCCGAGGCCCGGCAGTAAGGCCTGCGCGGCGCCCATCTCCCAAACCTCCCGAGGCGTTCGTGATCCGCACGCGCCCCGCATCGGCCGCCGCCCCTACCGGCGGCGGCCGTCATGCTGCTTGTGCCGATTTTCCGCATTGACCGGGAAACGTGCGAGAGAAAGGATAAGACATGTCCACGGCCCTAACGCGGACGGCTGCCGACCGGCAAAGGCAGCGGAAGAAATGGGTGCTGGCCCAGCGCGCGGCACCCTTCGTCTTCATGACGCCGGCGGTCATCTTTCTGGCCGTCTACCTGCTCTACCCCCTCGTCTCCAGCTTCCGGCTGTCCTTCGTCAACTGGAACGGGCTCGGCGATACGGCCGTTTTCGTCGGCCTCGACAACTGGGTCCGCCTTCTCCATGACGGCGTGTTCTGGCATTCGGCCTGGAACAACATCCTGCTGGCGCTGTTCTCGATCGTCATCCAGTTGCCGATCGCCCTGGTTCTGGCGGTCGTTCTGGACGAGGCCAGCAAGGGCTCGCGGATCCTCAAGATCCTCTATTTCATTCCGCTCCTGATGTCCTCGGTCGCGCTCGGCGTGTTGTTCAAGAACATCTACGACCCGAATTTCGGCCCGATCAATTCCATTCTCGACGCCATGGGGCTTTACGGCTGGGCGCATGACTGGCTCGGCGATCCGCGCTATGCGCTGGGCTCCGTCATCGCCGTCGTCTTGTGGCAGAACATTCCTTTCTACATGGTGCTGTTCCTGGCCGGCCTCGCCTCCTTCCCGCGCGAGATCACCGAGGCCGCAAGGCTCGACGGCGCGTCGCAGACCACCATCTTCTGGCGTCTGAAACTGCCGCATCTTCAGGGCACGTTCCGCACCGCCGTGCTGCTCGCGACCATCGGCTCGATGCGCTATTTCGACCTCATCTACGTCATGACCGAGGGCGGGCCGGAAAACGCCTCGCAGGTGATGGCAAGCTATATGTACAAGCAGGTCTTCGCCTCCTTCGAGCTCGGTTACGGCACCACGGTCGCCGCCGCCATGTTCATCATCATCACCGTGATCGCGGCAGTCGCCTTCCGCCTGTCCAAACGGTTCGAGACGGAGGTCTGATCCGATGAAAAAGAAACAAGGCTTCAAGGTCGGACGCGTCGCCATTCCGGTGCTCGGCACCTTCTGGCTGGCCGTCACCACGCTCCCCTTCATCTTCGTCGCCTTCATGAGCCTGAAGACGCAGCAGGAAACCTTCGTCAACCCGGTCTGGGCGCTGCCGGAGAGCTTCAACCTTTCCAACTATATCGAGGTGCTCGAGGGTTCCTTCCTGATCTATCTGAGGAACAGCCTGTTCGTGATCTCGACCTCGGTCGTCATCATCATCCTGCTGTCCTCGATGGCGGCCTATGCGCTGGCGCGGCTGAAATTCAAGTTTTCCGACAGCCTGTTCGCCCTCATCGTCGCCGGCATGATCGTTCCGCTGCACGTCACGCTGGTGCCGGTCTACCTGATGACCCGCTCCATGGGGCTCTACGACACGCCGGCCGGCCTGATCGGCCCCTATGTGGCCATCAGCCTGCCGATCTCCGTGTTCATCCTGACGGAATTCATGCGCCAGGTGCCGAAGGAGCTCGAGGAAGCCGCCATGCTCGACGGCTGCGGCCCGTTCAAGATCTACTGGAAGATTTTCCTGCCGCTCGCCGGTCCCGGCATTTCCACGGTCGCGATCTATAACGGGATCATGCTGTGGAACGAGTTCGTCTTCGCCTATGTGCTGACGTCCTCGACCGACAAACGCACGCTGCCGCTGGCGGTCTGGGACTTCCAGGGCCAGTACGCATCGAATGTCCCCGCCATCATGGCCGTCGTCACCCTTTCCGCCCTGCCCTTGATCATCGTCTACGCCATCGGCCAGGAAAAGATCGTCAACGGCATGATGGCCGGCTCGCTCAAGGGCTGATGGAACCGGAGTACCAACAATGACACAGATCCTTCTCGAAAACGTCGAAAAGCGCTTCGGCAAGCTCACCGTCCTGCACGACATCAACCTCAACATCGAAGACGGCCAGTTCTGCGTCTTCCTCGGGCCGTCAGGCTGCGGCAAGTCCACGCTTTTGCGCATGATCGCCGGTATCGAGGAGATCACCGAAGGCGATCTTGCAATCGGCGGCGAGATCATGAACGACGTGCCGCCGGCGGAACGCCGCGTGGCGATGGTGTTCCAGAATTACGCGCTCTACCCGCATATGAGCGTTTATGAGAACATGGCCTTCGGGCTGAAACAGGCGAAGACGCCGAAGGCCGACATCGAAAGGCGCGTCAACGAGGCTGCCCGCATGCTGCAGATCGAGCCGCTGCTCGACCGCCGCCCCAAGCAGCTCTCCGGCGGCCAGCGCCAGCGCGTCGCCATCGGCCGCGCCATCGTCCGCCAGCCCGCCGTCTTCCTGTTCGACGAACCGCTGTCGAACCTCGATGCGGCGCTGCGCGTTCATATGCGTTCCGAAATCGCCAATCTGCACCGCGACTATCCCGAAGCCAGCATGATCTACGTGACCCACGACCAGACGGAAGCCATGGCGCTTGCCGACAGGATCGTGCTCTTGCGCGCCGGTCCGGACGTTGCCAGGAAAGGCAGCATCGCCCAGGTCGGGGCGCCGCTCGAGCTCTACCATCGCCCGGCCAATCTCTTTGCGGCAGGCTTTCTCGGCTCGCCGTCGATGAATTTCCTCAAGGTGAGGCTCGAAGGCGCCGATGAAGACGGCGCCAGGGTGAAGCTCGAGACCGGCGAGACCTTGCGCGTGCCGGTGTCGACAGAAGGCCTTTCGAAAGGCGCCGAACTGACGCTCGGCATCCGCCCCGAGCACATGCATCCGGCCGAGGACGACGCCGGCGATCAGGTGATCCGCCGCAAGGTGCGCGCCGTCGAGAATTTCGGCGAGTACAGCCATCTCTATCTCAACGAGAGCACGGAAAAGCCGATGATCGCCAAGGTCGCCGAGGATGTGCTGAAGGTTCCGGAAAAGCCGATGGCCTTCTTCGTCAAGCCGGCGGCCTGCCATCTTTTCGATGCCGAGGGCGAGGCGCTTGCCTACCTGCCAAGCGTGCCCGGCCCGCATGAACTGGGCTCGACCGACGCTGTCTGAACACGAAATACGGAATTTGAATGATGAACACCGTCGCAAGCAATTGCCTGTACAAAGACCCCTCGCAGCCGATCGAGGCACGTGTCGCGGATCTCCTCGCCCGCATGACGATCGAGGAGAAAATCGGCCAGATGCATGCCGTCTGGCTCTTCCTTGAAGAAGACGGCAACCACCGGACGCGCTCCGACCAGTTCACCGGTTCCTCCGATCCCGAGACGCTCAAAAGCATGCTGTCCTCCGGTCTCGGACAGGTCACCCGGCCTCTCGGCACCCGCAGCATCGATGCTGCGGAGGGCGTGCGGGCGCTGAACGCGCTGCAGAAGTTCATGGTCGAGGAAACACGGCTCGGCATCCCGGTCATGTCGCATGAGGAATGCCTCTCCGGGCTGATGATCAAGGGCGCGACGCTGTTTCCCTCCTCGCTCTCCTTCGGTGCGACGTTCAACCCGGGCCTGATCGAGAAGGTGGGCGCGGAAATCGGCCGGGAAGCCCGCGCCATCGGTTGTCACCAGGGGCTCGCCCCCGTGCTCGATGTCGCCCGCGACGCCCGCTGGGGCCGCACGGAGGAAAGCATCGGCGAAGACCCCTACCTCACCGGCGTCATCGCCACGGCCTATGTCAAAGGCCTGCAGGGCGAGGATCGCGGCGTTCTGGCGACGCTGAAGCATTACGCCGGCCATTCCGCCAGCGAGGGCGGCCGCAACCACGCCCCCGTGCATATGGGCTGGCGCGAACTCAACGACATGTTCATGCTGCCGTTCGAAATGGCGGTGAAGCTTGCCAATGCCGGCTCCGTCATGCCCGCCTACCATGATATCGACGGCGAGCCGGTGCATGCCTCGCACCACCTGATGACCAGGGTGCTGCGCGAGGACTGGGGCTTTGACGGCCTTGTCGTCGCAGATTATGTCGGCGTCAGCCTGCTCTACCAGCATCACGGCATTGCCGAGAACCGCGCGGAAGCGGCCGCCCTCTCCTTCAACGCCGGTCTGGATGTCGAGCTTCCCGGCGACGACTGCGCCAAGGACCTGAAGGAGGCGCTTTCGCGCGGGCTGATCACGCCAGCAAAGATCGACGAAATCGCCGCCCGGGTATTGCGCGAGAAATTCCGTCTCGGACTGTTCGAAAACCCCTATGCGGACGATGGCAGGATCGTGCTCCAGCGCAGGGAGGCCGTCGACGTCGCGCGGCAGACGGCGGAGGAATCCGTCACCATTCTCGACAATAACGGCATCCTGCCGCTTAGCCCCGGCAAGAAGGTCGCCGTCATCGGCCCGACGGCGGACGACCCGCTCGCTCTTCTCGGCGATTATGCCTTCCCGGTTCATCTGATCCACAACGAGGCCCAGGAAGAGGTCGAAAGCGTCGTCACGCCGCTTGCCGGTCTGAGGGCGAAGCTCGGCGCGGAAAACGTCATCTATGCCCGCGGCTGCAACATTCTCGACGAGCGCAAGGCGGGCGCCCCGGTCTTCCCCGGCGATGTTGACGACAGCACCTCGCTGGAACAGGCCTCCTCGCTCTCCTCCCGGCTGGACATGATCCCGAGCGCGGTGGAAGCGGCGAAGAACGCCGATGTCGCCATCGTCTGCGTCGGCGACCTGTCCGGCATCTTCCAGACCGGCACTGTCGGCGAAGGCTCCGATGCCGACACGCTGGAACTGCCCGGCGTGCAGCAGAAGCTCCTTTATGCCGTGATCGAGACCGGCAAGCCGGTCATCGTCGTCATCTCCTCCGGCCGGCCCTACAATCTCGGCGGCGCGGAAGAGAAGATCGCGGCGCAGGTAATGACCTTCTTCTCCGGCCAGGAAGGCGGCACGGCGCTGGCAAGCGTGTTGACCGGCGCGGTGGAACCGTCGGGACGCCTGACGCTGTCGATCCCGCACAATGTCGGCGCGGCGCCCTATTTCTACAATCACAGCTTCAAGAGCTCGGGCACGCCGATCGCCCGTCATTTCGGCAGCCGTTACCCCTTCGGCCACGGCCTCTCCTACACCGATTTCGAATTTTCCGATTTGAGGCTGGAGAGCGAAACCGTCGATATCGAGACGGGCACCGTGCATCTGTCGTTTATGGTCAAGAATGTCGGCGAGCGTGACGGCGTCGCCGTGCCGCAGCTCTACGTCCGCGACGAGATCGCCACGCTGGTGCGTCCGGTCAAGGAGCTGAAGGCCTTCGGCAAGCTTGCGCTCAAGCCCGGTGCAAGCGCCCGCGTGACCTTCGAGGTGCCGACGGACATGCTGAACTTCACCGGCTACGAGGGCTGCCGCATCGTCGAACCCGGCTTCTTCACGCTGATGGTCGGCGCCTCCAGCGGCGATATCAAGCTGAAGGCCCGCGTCGAAGTCACCGGCGAACGCCGGATGCTGCCCGCCGACTGGCGCATGCTGAGCGGCTTCGCCGTCGACAAGGCCTGATCGCGTCGGCGCATATGGAGGGGTCTGCCCTGCAGGCCCCTTCCGGGTTGCCGACGGCCCCGGCACGCCGTTTCCCGACCACGGCCGGCAAGGCCCGGCCTCGGGCAGGACATGTTTCCGGCCTTTTGAAGTCCTTCGGGTGCGGACGGTCCTCACGCCACCGATCGACGCCGTTTCTTTTTGATTTGCGCCTGTTGCTGCTATTGGCTTGAATAAAGCGGTTCCAGGAAAAGCGGATACCGGTTTTCCGTTCGGAAACGCGCAAAAACAAAGGGATAGAGAGCTTTCGCGATTCGAAGAAGAGCGGAAGCGCCCTAGACGGAAACGGAGGCGGCCCATGAAGCGCATCACGATCACCCTGTCCGATGACATCGCCGACGCGCTGGACCACTATATGAACGAAAGCGGCGCGCAGAACCGTTCCGAGGCCATTCGCGATCTCGTCCGCCGCGCCATGCTGGACCTCAAGAACGGACCGGACGATGCCGATTGCATCGGCGTCGTCTCCTATACGGTGGACCAGACCGCGCGCAGTCTCGCGACCCGGCTCGCGAAACGCCGGCTCGACGCCCATGACCGCCATGTGGCCGCGGTTTCCGTCCCGCTCGACCATTCGACCGCGCTCGAGATCGAGGTGACGCGAGGCAAGCTCGGCGAGGTGGGCGCTGCCGCGCAGAAACTGTTCCTCGAGCGCGGCATCGCCCACGGCGCGCTCTCCGTGGTGCCGGTGGCGACCGGGGGCGCGATGCACGCCCATGAAGGCCAGGCCGAACCCCACCGCCATCTGCACGTCCGGCAGAGCTTCAATCCGGCAAGGGACGAAGAAGAAGGGCAGGCCTGATCCGAGCGCCTGGTTTGACAAGCGGCGGATTTCGGCTATCACGACCGGCTCAATGCCAACGCCACCCGAAAGCCGCCATGGCCGTCTATGTCGACGATATGAAATGGCCCTTCAAGGGCATGATGATGTGCCACATGCTGGCCGACACCAGCGAGGAACTGCACGCCATGGCCGAACTGATCGGCATGGAGCGCCGCTGGGTTCAGTATCCGGGAACGGCCAAGGAACACTACGATGTGCCGATGACGCGCCGCGCGATCGCTGTCGAGGCCGGCGCGGTCGAGGTCAGCTGGCGTTTCATGGTGACGCTGATCCGCAGCCGCCGACAGAGGATTTCGCGGCCAGATGGAAACATCTGACGCCCGCGAAAATGCGTCAAGACAAAGAGAGAGTGCGCTTTCGCGTTTCCTGACAGGCGGAACTGCTCTGCGGCTTTCCAGTTCTCAGACAGGCAGGGACGAATCGACGATGCGGATCTGGACCCGCCGCCGCCCCTGGAAATAGTCGCCCGACAGCGCGCCGGCAATGCTGAGCCGGCGTCCCCGCGCCGAAAGAAGCGCCTCGCCGAGCGGCTTGTCGGCGGCGCGGAAGGCGATCCCGTCAAGATGGGCGCCCTCGGCGCTTTCCAGCGTCACCTTCACATGGCCGCCGGCGCCGATTACGCGCGCATCGCGCAGCTTGTGGTCGGGCACGGCGAAGATCGGCTGGGGATGGCCGGAGCCATATGGTCCGGCGGCCTCCAGCCGGTCGATCAGATCGAGCGTGGCGCCGGAGGCATTGAGCGCGCCGTCGATCTTCAGTTCGGCATCAGCCGTCAGCGCCTCCACGGCATCACGCGCGCGCTCCTCGAAAAACGCCCTGAGCGCCGACAGACGCTCGCGGCGCACCGTGAGGCCGGCGGCCATGGCGTGCCCGCCGCCCTTGACCAGAAGCCCCTCTTCCACCGCCGCGCGCACCATGCGGCCGAGATCGAAGCCCGCGATGGAGCGGCCGGAACCCGTACCCTTGCCGTTTGCATCAAAGGCGATGGCGAAGGCCGGACGCGCGAAGCGGTCCTTCAGCCGCGAGGCGAGCAGGCCGACAATGCCCGGATGCCAGCCTTCCCGCGCGGTCACGATGACGCCGACGCCTTCGCCGGTCCCGAATTCGGCGATGGCGTCCGCCTCCGCCTCTTCCAGCATCGCCGCCTCGATCGCCTGGCGCTCGCGGTTGAGCTGGTCGAGCCGTTCGGCGATCGCTTCAGCCTCGTCCGGATCGGCGACGGTCAGCAGCCGGCTGCCGAGCGCGGCATCGCCGATGCGGCCGCCGGCATTGATCCGCGGGCCGATCAGGAAGCCGAAATGATAGGGCGTGACCGGGCCCGCAAGCCCCGCCCGCCGGAAGAGCGCCGCAAGGCCGGGATTGGACAGCGCCCGCGCCACGACCAGACCCTTGACCACATAGGCCCGGTTCAGCCCCTTGAGCGGGACAACGTCGCACACGGTCGCAAGGGCGACGATGTCGAGCCATGCGAGCAGGTCGACGCGGCCCGCCCGCATGTCGCCCGCCTGGCGCAGCGCCCGCAAGGCGGCGACGAGCACGAGAAAGACGACGCCTGCCGCGCACAGATGCCCCTGGCCGGAAAGATCATCCTCGCGGTTCGGGTTGACCAACGCGGCGCATTCGGGAAGGTCGACGCCGATCTGGTGGTGGTCGATGACCACGACATCGATGCCGCGCGCGCGCGCGACGGCAAGGGACTCATGGCTGGTCGAGCCGCAGTCGACGGTGACGATGAGTTGCGCTCCGCCATCGATCAGCGCGCCGATCGCCTGCGGATTGGGACCATAGCCTTCGAAGATGCGGTCGGGAATGTAGATTTCGGCATCGATGCCGAAGGCGCCGAGAAACTTGTAGACGAGCGCCGAGGAACAGGCGCCGTCGACGTCATAGTCGCCGAAAATCGCGACCTTCTCGCCCCGCCGGATGGCTTCGACAAGCCGCGCGGCGGCTGCCTCGCAATCGGTCAGCGCGAAAGGGTCCGGCATCAGCTGGCGCAGCGTCGGATCGAGGAATTCCGCAGCTTCCGCAACCGGAACATCGCGGCCTGCCAGCACCCGCGCAACCAGTTCCGACATGCCGTGACCCTGCGCCATGGCAAGAGCCCGGTTCTCGCCGGCCGCCCCCAGCCGCGGAACCCAGCGCAGGCCGCGCGCGGACCGCTCGACGCCGAGAAAGGCGCGCTGTCTTGCTTTGCGGCTGGCGGGATTGTCAGTCATCTGGCCTCGCTCTTCCAAGGATTGCACTCGCCCCTGTTTAGCGCCAATCAGACCGCAATGTCATGAAATAACTTGGATGCCCTTGCAAGCGGCGCGCGCACGCCACGAGCGCTTGCCGTTCCGCGCCCCGGGCGGACCGGCTGCCTTCAAAGAACCCCTACAAGAAGGGCAACCAGCCCGCCCCAGAAGACGAACCCCGCCAGCACGATCAGGGCAAGCCCGGGGCTGCGCCTGCGGCGCAGGCGGGCCCAGCGCTTTGCCTTCTTTCCGTCGTCCCGCCTGCCCGGCTCTCCATAGGCTCTGATAGCGCTATCAAATCTCAAATTCCAATCTCCCGACTGCCCGTTCCTTGCGATGGTCTTCCGAAACACCAGCCAGACGTGTAGTTCACGTCGGGTGAACCCGTCATGAACGAGACCACGCGGCGCGCATGATTGCATACTTCAACCGGAGAGGGAAGATCAGGAGAGAAAATCGTGAAAATTGCCGACGGACGGGCGCAAACCCCGTCCGCCGGATGGAGCACGCAACCGCATGCGAGGGAACGACCCGCAGCAAAAGGCCTTACGGCTTTTCGATGCGGATCACCTGCGGCTTGCCGACGATGTAGCCGTCGCTTTCCATCGCCGAGACCGCATTGCGGACGGAAAGTTCGGTCGTCGCATGGGTGACCATGATGATCGTCTTGGTGGGGGCATCGCCGCCGCCATTGGCCGAGTGCTGGACGATCGATTCGAGCGAGATCTGGTTGTCGGCCATGCGGCGGGCAATCGCGGCGATGACGCCGATGCGGTCGACAACGCGCAGGCGGATGAAATAGCCGCCCTCATGGCTGCGCATGCGCGCCTTCCTGTAGGGCGCCAGCGATTTTGCCGGACGGCCGAGGGCCGCAACCGTCTGGATGCCGGGACGCGACTTGGCGATATCGGCGATATCGCCGAGCACGGCGGAAGCCGTCGCATCGCCGCCGGCGCCGGGGCCGACCATCAGCAGGTCGCCGAGAATATCGCTCTCGATCGCGACCGCATTGGTGACGCCGTCGACCTGGGCGATCACGGTATCATGCGGCACCATGGTCGGATGAACCCGCTGCTCGATGCCGCCCTCGGTGCGCTGCGCAACGCCCAGAAGCTTGATCCGGTAGCCAAGCTCGGAGGCTGCCCGGATATCCTCCTGGGTGATATTGGAAATCCCCTCGAGATAGATGTCATCGCAGGAAATCTCGCAGCCGAAGGCAAGCGCGGTCATGATGGCAAGCTTGTGGGCAGTGTCGTTGCCTTCGATGTCGAAGGTCGGATCGGCCTCGGCATAGCCGAGACGCTGCGCCTCCTGCAGGCAGTCCTCGAAGGAAAGCCCCTCCTTCTCCATCCGCGTCAGGATGTAGTTACAGGTACCGTTCATGATGCCATAGACGCGCGAAATCGTGTTGCCGGTCAGCGATTCGCGCATCGCCTTGATCACCGGGATGCCGCCGGCAACCGCTGCCTCGAAATTCAGCAACAGGCCCTTCTCCTCGGCGGCTGCAGCAAGCGCCACGCCGCTTTCGGCCAGAAGCGCCTTGTTGGCGGTGACCACATGGACGCCGCGGGCAAGCGCGGCCTCGACGGCCGCGCGCGCCGCGCCGTCTGCTCCGCCGATCAGTTCGACCAGAACCTCGATATCGCCGCTCTTCGCCATCTCAACCGGATCATCGAACCATGTCGCGCCGGAAAGGTCGATGCCGCGGTCCTTGTCGCGGCTGCGCGCCGATACGGCTGTGATGTCGATGGCGCGCCCGCAGGAAACCGCGAGGCTTTCCTGCCGGTCGTGAATGATACGCACAAGCGAGGCGCCGACGGTCCCGAGACCGGCGACGCCGATTTTCAAGGCATCTGCCATGGGGGTATTCCTAGTGGCCCGGATTTCAATGTCGGGCGCCATTTCCGGCGCCCGCGCTTCATTTAGATCGTTTCATCGCGAAATGAAACATCGGGCAGCGGAATTTTGGCGAAGCGGACGGCAGCCTCCAGGCCTCAACGATGGGCGTTGAGCGCCACGATATTGTCCGGCGCCACATCGGCGGACGCGAAGAAGCGCTTCAGGTTGCGCGCGGCCTGGCGGATGCGGTGCTCGTTTTCGACAAGCGCGATGCGAACATGCTGGTCGCCATGCTCGCCGAAGCCGATACCGGGCGCGACGGCGACGTCGGCCTTTTCCACCAGAAGCTTGGAAAATTCGAGCGAGCCGAGCGCCTGGAAGGGTTCGGGGATCTTTGCCCAGGCAAACATGGTCGCCGCCGGCGGGGCAACGTCCCAGCCGGCCTTGCCGAAGCTCTCCACCATCACGTCGCGGCGCTTGTGATAGATCGAGCGCACTTCCTCGATATCCTTGCCGTCGCCGTTGAGCGCATGGGTGGCGGCCACCTGGATCGGCGTGAAGGCGCCGTAGTCGAGATAGGACTTCACCCGCGCCAGAGCCGAGATCAGCCGTTCGTTGCCGACGGCAAAGCCCATGCGCCAGCCGGGCATGGAGAAGGTCTTCGACATGGAGGTAAACTCGACGGCAACATCCTTGGCGCCCGGCACCTGCAGAACGGAAGGCGGCGGCGCGCCGTCGAAATAGATCTCCGAATAGGCCAGATCGGACAGCACGATGATCTCGTGCCTGCGGGCAAAGGCGATGACCTCCTTGTAGAAATCCAGCGTCGCCACATGCGCCGTCGGGTTCGACGGGTAGTTGATCACCAGCGCCAGCGGCTTCGGGATCGAGTGCTTGATCGCGCGCTCCAGCGGCGGAAAGAAGCTGTCGTCCGGCTCGACCGAGAGAGATCGGATGACGCCACCCGCCATCAGGAAGCCGAAGGCATGGATCGGATAGGTCGGGTTGGGGCAGAGGATCACATCGCCCGGCGCGGTGATCGCCTGGGCCATATTGGCGAAGCCCTCCTTGGAGCCGAGCGTCGCCACCACCTCTGTCTCGGGATTGAGCTTGACGCCGAAACGGCGGGCATAATAGCCGGCCTGGGCGCGCCTCAGGCCCGGAATACCCTTCGACGACGAGTAGCGGTGGGTGCGCGGGTCGCGCACGACCTCGCACAGCTTGTCGACGATGGATTGCGGGGTCGGAAGATCGGGATTGCCCATGCCAAGGTCGATGATATCGGCGCCCGCCGCTCGCGCGCTCGCCTTCAAACGGTTGACCTGTTCGAAAACGTATGGCGGCAGTCGCCTGACCTTGTGGAACTCTTCCATTTTCTTCCTCTTGGAATTCTAGACGCAAGGATCCGCGCTTTTCGCAGGATCATCGAAACGAGAGCAGCATAACGCGCCCCAACGCAAGAATCATCTGCACTTGCGTCAATTTTGGGGCAGAAAAGCTAATACTCTGTTTCATCATTGCCACAGGGCGCAGATCGCCGGCGGCTGCGCCGCCCTATTGCCCGGCCGGGATGCCGGCAAGCCCGTCCATCCTTTCCCGCATCGCGGAAACGTCTTCGTCGCTCAGTTGCTGATAGGCCGGGCTGATCTCTGTGCAGACATCGGGATCGCCGCAGGTGGTGGAACAGGACGACAGCCCGAGCGCGGCGACAGCGGCAAACAGAACGGACAGAGCGACGCGGAATTTTCTCACGGTTTCAGACCCCCGATTTCGGTCCGCCGCCATCGAACTGACCCCGGAACCCTTTGTTTCGGCCCGAAATCTGCCCGCTTTGCGCCGGATGCGCAAGCCTTTTGCCGGTCACCCTCTCAGCGGTCGGCGCAGCGGGCAAAGGCCGGAAGGTGATTGTTCTCGGAGGCATCGCGCAGCGCCTGCATGACATTGACGATATCCGGATAGGCGCTGGAAACGGGAATCAGTTGCCCGTCATAAAGCGAGCGGTTCTCAAGCTCGGCATCCACGCCGATCTGACAGGCTTCGGCAAGGCTGCCGGGGACGGCCGCCGCGATTTCCGCCGAGCCGAGCATGCCGTTCTCCGGAACCGCCATGCCATAAGCCTCCATCAGCGCGGCGACAGCGCGCGCATGCTGCTGTTCCGCCGCCACGATGTTGACGAAGGGACGAACCGGGCCGTAGGCGTCGATGACAGCCGTATAGAAGGCCTCGGCGTGGTATTCATCCTCAAGCGCGCGCGTCAATGCCGCCTGAACATCATCCGGCAGGGCCGGCGCGGCCATTGCCGCGGAGACGCTGCCCATGCCTGCGGCAAGCGCGATGCCCGCCAGAATTGTCGTCGGAATTTTCATTGTCCATCCTCCCGTTCAGAGTTCCCGGCAACCGGCCGACACGGCTTGTCGCTCCCAAACTATTCTAATATTCGTAGTTACGAATGCTAATTAATTATTGGAAAGATTCGGCGCGCGCCGCCAAATTCGCAGCGGGACGGTTGCACCCCCGTTCCGAGGCCCTAAAAGAAAAGCCATGAAGTTCGACCCGCCACTGCAGCCCGCCCGTCTCGTCAAACGCTACAAGCGGTTTCTGTTCGACGCGGTGCTGGAAGATGGCTCCGCGATCACCGGTTCCTGCCCCAATACCGGCTCCATGCGCGGGCTGACGACGCCCGGATCGGTGATCTGGTTGTCGCGCAATGACGACGGCAAGCGCAAATATCCGCACCGCTTCGAGCTGATCGAGGCCGATGGAACGACGGTCGGGGTCAATACCGGGCTACCCAACCGGCTCGCCGAGGAAGCGATCCGCGCCGGGCTGATCGCCGATTTCGCCGGTTACCCGGACATACGGCGGGAACAGAAATACGGTCGCCGGAGCCGAATCGACCTGCTTTTGCGCGATGACCGCCGGCCGGACCTTTATGTCGAGGTCAAGAATGTCCATTTCATCCGCACGCCGGGCCTTGCCGAATTCCCCGATTCGGTCACAGAGCGCGGCGCACGTCATCTCGCGGAACTGGCCGACATGGTCGCCGCGGGACATCGCGCGGCCATGGTCTACATCATCCAGCGCCACGACTGTGACCGCCTGCAGATCGCGGGCGACCTCGACCCGGCCTATCGCCGCGCCTTCAGGGCCGCGCGGGCCGCCGGCGTCGAGGCTTACGCGATAAAATGCCGGGTGGCCTGTGACAGCATCACGCCAGATGCTACAGTGCCGATTGAAGACAGTTAAGCGCGGCACACGGATGACGCGCAGACGGTGAAGATATCATGGTGACTTATGTTGATGCGGCCAGCGCGCCGCTGAAGAATGACGGTTCGATCCGCCTCTATGACGCGGAGGCCTTCGAGCGGATGCGCGAAATCTGCCAGGTTACGGCAGCCTGCCTCGACGGGCTTGCCGATATCATCGAGCCCGGCGTCACGACGGAGGCAATCGACCGTTACGTGCTCGAATTCGGCCTCGATCACGGCGTCGTGCCGGCAACGCTCGGCTACCGCGGCTACAAATATTCAAGCTGCACCTCGGTCAATCACGTGGTCTGCCACGGCATGCCCAACGCGAAGCCGCTGAAGGAAGGCGACATCGTCAATGTCGACGTCACCTTCGTCCGCGACGGCTGGCACGGCGATTCGAGCCGCATGTATCCCGTCGGCGCAATCAAGCGCGCCGCCGAACGGCTTCTGGAAGTGACTTACGAGTCGCTCCTGCGCGGCATCGCGGCGGTCAAGCCCGGCGCGCGCACCGGGGCTATCGGCGAGGCGATCCAGACCTTTGCGGAGGGCGAGCGATGCGCGGTGGTGCGCGATTTCTGCGGCCACGGCGTCGGCCGCCTCTTTCACGACACGCCGAACATCCTCCACTATGGCCACGCCAATGAGGGGCCGATCATGAAGGAGGGGATGATCTTCACCATCGAGCCGATGCTCAACCTCGGAAAGCCGCATGTGAAGGTCCTGAACGACGGCTGGACGGCGGTGACCCGCGACCGCTCGCTCTCGGCCCAGTACGAGCACTGCGTCGGCGTGACGAAGGACGGCTGCGAAGTCTTCACGCTCTCGCCCGGCGGACGCGACAGGCCGGGCCTGCCGGACCTTGCCGGCTGACGGAACGCCATGACCCGACCGCCCCGCAAAGACCAGAGCGAAAGGCAAGAGCCCGCCGGCATGCAGGATGAAGGCGCCGACGAGCGCTCCTTCTTTGCCGACCAGCCGCCGGAACGGCACTTGCGCGGCAAGCGCCAGAATGCAGCGGGCGACAAGGATGCGCGCCACGTCCACGGCCACCGCGACCGCCTGCGCACGCGGTTCCGCGAAAACGGCGCCAACGCGCTCGCCGATTATGAAATCCTGGAACTCCTGCTGTTCCGCCTCATTCCGCGCCGCGACACCAAGCCGATCGCCAAGGCGCTGATCGACCGGTTCGGCTCGCTCGGCGGCGTATTCGGCGCGCCGCCGGACCTCTTGCAGGAGGTCTCCGGCATCGGCGAGAGCGTCGCCTTCGACCTGAAACTGATTTCGGCGCTTGCCCAGCGCAGCCTCAAGGCCACGCTGATGGAACGCCCGGTGCTTGGCTCATGGTCGTCGGTCATAGACTATTGCAATGCCGCCATGGCGCACGAGACGCGCGAACAGTTCCGCATCCTGTTCCTCGACAAACGCAACAAGCTGATCGCCGACGAGATCCAGGGGATCGGCACGGTCGACCACACGCCGGTCTATCCGCGCGAGGTGGTCAAGCGGGCGCTCGAACTCTCGGCAACCGCGATCATCCTCGTGCACAATCACCCCTCCGGCGACCCGACGCCCTCGCGCGCCGACATCGACATGACCCATATGATCATCTCCAGCGCCAAGCCGCTTGGCATCACGGTGCACGACCACATCATCATCGGCAAGGACGGCTATGTCAGCTTCAAGGGTCTGAAACTCATCTGAGACCGGGATGGACATCGCGCACAGCCTGTGGCTGTATTTAGTGAAACCATCACATTGGGCGTCTAGAGGTGGATTTCGCAGTTGCGTTCAGCCGGGCGCCGACGAACTGTTTTCACGCGAGCGCAAACGCTTTATGACTGTCGAGAGCGCTCAGGGTTTTCACATCCGGAATTTCAATAACCAAATCGGGGTAGTTTTATGGATTCTTACGATCTGGTCGTGATTGGCAGCGGTCCCGCTGGCCGTCGCGCCGCGGTTCAGGCCGCCAAGCTCGGCAAGACCGCGCTGGTCATCGACAAGGGCTCGCAGGTGGGCGGCGTTTCCGTCCACACGGGCACCATCCCCTCGAAAACGCTGCGCGAAACGGTCCTGAACCTCACCGGCTGGCGCGAGCGCGGCTTTTACGGCCGCTCCTACCGGGTGAAACACAAGATCACCGCCGATGACCTGCGCGCCCGCCTGATCAAGACGCTCGACTACGAGATCGACGTTCTCGAATGGCAGTTCGAGCGCAACCGGGTGGACCAGGTGCGCGGCTTTGCCCATTTCGTCGACCCGCACACGATCGAGATCGAGAAGGATACGGGCGAGATCCAGCGCGTCCACGCCAAGGCCGTTCTCGTTTCCGTCGGCACCCGTCCCTACCGTCCGCCCGAGGTGCCCTTCGACGGCCAGACGGTGATGGACAGCGACGAACTGCTCAACATCAAGGAAATCCCGCGCTCGATGATCGTCGTCGGCGCCGGCGTCATCGGCATCGAATACGCGACGATCTTCTCCGCGCTCGACACCCAGGTGATCGTCGTCGAGCCGCGCGACAGCATGCTCGATTTCATCGACCGCGAAATCCGTGACAATTTCGCCGCCCAGCTGCGCGACCGCAATGTGAAGCTCCTCTTCGGCGCGGGCGCCGACAAGGTGGAAAAGGCCTCCAACGGCAAGGCGCGCGTGACGCTCTCCAACGGCCGCGTTCTGATGGCCGAATCGGTGCTGTTCGCCGCCGGCCGCCAGGGCGCGACCGATACGCTCAACCTCGAAGCCGTCGGCTTGAAGGCCGACCATCGCGGCCGGCTGAAGGTCGACCCGATCACCTTCCAGACGGACGTGCCCCACATCTATGCCGCCGGCGACGTGATCGGCTTCCCGGCCCTTGCCTCGACCTCGATGGAACAGGGCCGCATCGCCGCCCGCCATGCCGTCGGCGCGGAAGCGCAGGAGCCGCCGCAGTTTTTCCCCTACGGCATCTATGCCGTGCCGGAAATGTCGACCTGCGGCATGACGGAAGAGGAAATCCAGGAGCGCGGCATCCCTTACGAATGCGGCGTCGCCTTCTTCCGCGAGACCTCACGCGGCCATATCATGGGCCTGCAGAACGGTCTCCTGAAGATGATCTTCTCGCTGAAGACCCATCGCCTGCTCGGCGTCCACATCGTTGGCGAAGGCGCGACCGAGCTCATTCACATCGGCCAGGCGGTGCTGAACCTGAAGGGCACCGTCGAATATTTCGTCGAGAACACCTTCAACTATCCGACGCTGGCCGAAGCCTACAAGATCGCAGGTCTCGATGCCTCGAACCGGATGGCGATGCTGGAAAGCGCCGATCAGGGCGAATAGGCGATGAGCGGCGCGCCGCCTGCCGGAGGGAACGCTTCGGCAGGCGCTAAGTTTGTCCCCTGGATCGACCGCTGGCGGCTCGAACCGGACGGCGCGCCGATCGTGACCGCGGCGGGCGCGCTGCTGCCCGTGCGCCGGGACGCAGCACCCGCCATGTTGAAGCTCTTCCTGGACGAGGAGGAGGAAACGGGCGCCACGCTTCTTGGCTGGTGGGCAGGCGATGGCGCCGCTTTCGTCATCGAGGCCGATGGCGGCGCAATCCTGATGGAGCGGGCCACAGGCCGCCGCTCTCTCAACGAAATGAGCGCCGACGGCAGAGATCACGAGGCCACGGACATTCTCTGCACCGTTGCCGCCGTGCTTCACCGCAAGCGCCCTCATCCGCCGCCTGACAATCTCATTCCGCTTCAAACGCGCTTTCGGGCGCTGTTCGCCAGGGCGTCGGATTTCGGCGGAATCCTGCCGGCCTGTGCCGGCCATGCCCGCAGCCTGCTTCAAAGCCCGACGGATATCCGGCCACTGCACGGCGATCTCCACCACGACAACGTGCTCGATTTCGGCGACCGCGGTTTTCTGGCCATCGATCCCAAGGGCCTGACTGGCGAGCGCGCCTTCGACTTCGCCAATATCTTCTGCAATCCCGACCTTGCCGACCCGGCCCTTCGGATTGCCCGCGACGCCGCCACATTCGAGCATCGTCTCGGACAGATCGCAGGGCGTGCAGCGCTCGATCCGGAGCGCCTGTTGCGCTGGATCGCCGCATGGGCCGGGCTTTCAGCCACATGGTTCACGGAAGAAGCCGACCCGCGCGCGGCGATACCGCTGGAAATCGCGGAGCTTGCGCTTGCGCGCCTTCAAGGTCCGTTCGCAGCCTGAAAAACGAAGAAGGCCGCCCGGCAATGAGCCGGACGGCCTTGATCTTCGGCTGCTGCGCGGAAATTACTCCTCGGTCTTGCCTTCAGCCTCGTCGGCGGCCTTGGCGGGCGCCTTCTTTTTCGGGGCAGCCTTCTTCTTCGGAGCGGCCTTCTTTGCAGCAGGCTTTTCCTCGGCGGCTTCGGCGGCAGGCGCTTCGTCGGCGGCCTCAGCCTTGTCTTCGGCCTTGTCCTCGGTCTTGGCAGCGGCCTTTTTCTTCGGCGCGGCCTTCTTCTTCGGCGTGGACTTTTCCTCGGCCTTCTTGGTGGCTTCGGCGACCTCGTCCTCGTCGTCAGCCATCAGCTCTTCCTTGGAGACGGTAACGTCGGTGACGTCGATCTGCTCCAGAAGGTGGTCGACAACCTTTTCCTCGAAGATCGGAGCGCGCAGCGAAGCGGCGGCGCCGGGGGTTTCGCGGAAGAATTTGAGGATCTCCTGCTCCTGGCCGGGATACTGACGCATCTGGTCGTAGAGCGCGCGCTGCATCTCGTCCTCGCCAACCTCGACGCCGGCCTTCTCGCCGATCTCGGAGAGAACGAGGCCCAGGCGGACGCGGCGTTCGGCGAGCTTGCGGTATTCCGCGCGCGCGTCTTCCTCGGTCGTTTCCTCATCCTCGAAGGTTTTGCCGCTGCGCTCCAGATCGGCATTCACCTGACGCCAAATGTTCTCGAACTCGGCATCGACGAGCGAAGCCGGGGCTTCGAAGGAATACTGTTCGTCGAGCTGGTCAAGGATCTGGCGCTTGACCTTCTGGCGGGTGAACTGGTTGTACTGGCCCTCGATCTGCTCGCGGACAAGACCGCGCAGGCGCTCGGCCGATTCCAGACCCAGCTTCTCTGCCAGTTCGTCGTTGATCTCCAGTTCGCCGGCGCTGGCGACTTCCTTGACGGTGACCTCGAAGACGGCTTCCTTGCCGGCAAGATGTTCAGCCGGATAGTCTTCCGGGAAGGTAACCTTGACCTGCTTTTCATCGCCGGCCTTGACGCCGACAAGCTGGTCCTCGAAGCCGGGAATGAAGCGGTCGGAGCCGAGCACGAGCTGCGAATCGGTATCGGTTCCGCCGTCGAAGGCTTCGCCGTCGATCTTGCCGACATAGTCGATGGTGACGCGGTCGCCGTCTTCGGCGGCGCCGTCCTTGGTCTCGTATTCGCGGGCGTTCTCGGCAACCGCCTTGACCTGTTCCTCGACCTCCTCGTCGGAAATCGAAACCACCGGACGCTCGACCTTCAGGCCGTCGGTCGGCTGCAGTTCGAATTTCGGCAGGATTTCGTAGGCGACGGTGAATTCGAAGTCGATCTCGCCGTTCAGGACGCGGTTCGCCTCGCCTTCATCCTCGGTCATGTCGATCTTCGGCTGGCCGGCTGCGCGCTCGCCGCGCTCGGCGATCACGGCCTGCGGCTTTTCCTGCAGGGTCTCGTTGATCAGCTCGGCCATGATCGACTTGCCGTACATCTTCTTCAGATGCGCGATCGGCACCTTGCCGGGACGGAAGCCATTGATGCGAACCTTGTCCTTGGCCTCAGCCAGGCGCTCGTTCATCCGCGCCTTCAGATCGTCCGCAGGAACTGTGATCTTGATTTCGCGCTTCAGCCCTTCGGCGAGCGTTTCGGTTACCTGCATATCCATACCTTCATTTCATCTCGGCTCTAAAAGCCGTTGGGTTTCATGCGCACAACAGGCCGGCATCGCCGGGCGCGACTTCATGCAATATCCTCGGCATTTTGACAAGCTTTTCAGGGCTTGAGCAAAACGGCGCCAGGGTAAGCGTGCGGAAAAGACGTTCTCGAAACGCCCGGCAGCGATTACCCTGAAAGCGACTTGGTGCCCCCGGCAGGATTCGAACCCGCGACCCTCTGATTACAAATCAGATGCTCTACCAACTGAGCTACAAGGGCATTGGGCATGCCCACTAGCAGATTTGCCCTCGCTGTAAAACGAAAAAATCAACACTATGGCCTGTATTTTCGCAAGCTATCACACGTTCATCGCGGCTTTGGGCTTGCAAATGACGGCCCTCTCGGGTGATCTGGCGCGGCGAAAGACCTCGTCCCGCAAACGGAATTATGCAATGCCCGAGAAAGCGCCCTCACTTTGCTTCCTGTCCTCGGAAGCGGACGATGCCAAGAAAGCCAAGGCGGAGCTGGTCGGGCGTTACGGCAACGTGCCGGCCGGGGACGCCGACTATATCGTCGCGCTTGGCGGCGACGGCTTCATGCTGCAGACCCTGCACGAAACGATGAATTCCGAAACCCCGGTCTACGGCATGAACCGCGGATCCGTCGGCTTCCTGATGAACGAATATTCGACCGAGAACCTGCATGAACGCCTTCAGGCCGCCGACATGAACGAATTGAGGCCGCTCAGGATGACGACCCGCAATGCCGACGGGACGTCGTCCATCGCGCTCGCGATCAATGAAGTCTCCATGCTGCGCCAGTCGCACCAGGCGGCAAAGCTGAAGGTCCGCGTCGATGACCGGGTCCGGCTGCCGGAACTCGCCTGCGACGGCATTCTGGTGGCAACGCCCGCAGGCTCCACGGCCTATAACCTCTCCGTTCACGGGCCGATCATTCCGCTCGAGGCCCCGCTTCTGGCCATCACCCCGGTCAGCGCCTTTCGCCCGCGCCGGTGGCGCGGGGCGCTTTTGCCGAACCGCTCGGTTGTCGATATCGAGGTGCTGGAGCCGGAAAAGCGCCTCGTCAACGCCTTCGCGGACCACACCGAGGTCAAGCACGTGCTCCATGTGCGCATCGAGCAGGACCCGGAAGCCCGCGCCAAGGTGCTGTCGGACCCGAACCGCTCCTGGTCTGAACGGATCCTCGCCGAACAGTTTTCGGATTGAACCGCGAATGCCCGCAAAGTTTGCGGGACATCAAGGACACAACCTCGAATTCAGGCACTATTCGAGCCCGGCATCATGGCAGATGAAGTGCGGGAGGAACGAATGTCGAGAGGAAGGAAACTGATCATTGTGCTGGGCCTTGTCGGCGTCGCGGCCGTTCTGGCCGCGTCGGCCTTCGTTGCCTTCGAGGCCAACCGGGTCAAACAGATCTTTGCCGCCAATGCGGCGCTGAAGGAGGAAGGTTACTACCTCTCGCCCTTCGAGTTCGAACTTCTGAGCGTCTCCTATTACCTCGACCACGGGCAATATCTGACGGGCGTCTCCCGCCTCAACCAGATCCACAAGCAGATGACGACGCGCGAAGGGCTGGTCCGGATTCCCGAGTTTTCCGACGCGCATGACGAGCTTGCCTTCTTCAAGAGCCTCCAGAACCCGGACACAGGCGCCTTCTACCCCAATGATGACGATCCGGTGGTCACCAAGATCGGGGTGACGGCCAACATGATCAATCTGATCGAGGCCTTGAGCGCCGAGGCAGGGGAGCCTTTCGCGCTCGATTACCCGCTTTCCTTTCTGGACAGGATTGCCACCGAGGAGGAACTGACGGCCATGCTGGACGATGCCGCCCGCGTCGGCTGGATCGGCACCATGATCAAGCCGGCCTTCGTCAGCGCCGTCGAGCTGCAGGACCTGATCGAACAGGACGAACGACTCGGAATTTACGGGTTCCCGGAAGAGTGGAAACAATCCTACTACCGGTGGTTCTATGACAATCAGAATTCCGAGACAGGCCTGTGGGGTCCGAGGGACCGAAGAACCGGCGAAATGCTGGAGGGCGGCGATATCGGCGACAGCGGCAAGATCATCAAGATGTTTGTCGATGCCAACGGCGACAATATTCGCCCCGGCATGCCGCTGCGGTATTCCGACCGCATCTTCGCATCGGTGATCGCCGGCCTCTCAAAGCCGATGCCGGAGGCCCCCGACCGGCAGCATCGCTGGATCATCGATCAGGATCGCGGCTTTCGCTTCCTGACGAAATATGTCTGGAAGAACGCGACACCGGCGGAAAGGGAGGCGGTGCAGGGCCTGCTCGAGCACTTCATCACGACACGCTTCGCGCTCTTTTATCTGCCCGATGAAGGCGCTTTCTCGCTCTATCCGAACGCCGCCCATGCCGATCTGGACGGCACCAGCGAGGCCGCCGGCATGCTCGACTATGCGGGAGAACTGTCGGCGGAGCGGCAGGCGGCCCTCTGGGGAACCCCGGAGGAGACGATCCGGCCTCTCGGTGTTCTTGCGGCCGAGACATTGGACGAGAATGCGATCTCGAAGTTGAGCAAAGCGGATGATCTCATCTCCATCCGCTTCTATGCCGAGGCGCCGACCGAGGATTTCACCGCCACGCCGCTGGCAATCTACTATCCCCGCGCGCCGGTCGTTCGTGATACGGTCGATCTTCTGGTCCGCCTGCGCCTTTGGCTCGAGGCAACCACGCAGACCATGGGCAATTGGGGTCGCCGCGACGCCATCATGGCGCGGATTTCGGCAATGCCCGTCAATCCGGATGCGGTCGTCCTCGAAGCCGAGGACATAGCCTTCCTCGACGCGCTCCTGCAGGAACACGGAAAACTGGATGCCATCGGCTTTGACACGCTTCAGGTCCCGCGCTACCGCCTCCTCTATGAAAGGCCGTAGGGCCTGCGCGGCTCAGAGTCCGAATACATGGCGGTTCAGCGCCGCCCATTGCAGCATCACCACCGTCTTGGCGTCCGACAGCGCGCCGTTCTCGACCATCGCCATGGCCTCGTCGAAGGAGAGGAAGACGAGTTCGATATCCTCATGCTCCTCGTCAAGCCCGCCGCCGGAGCCGACGCGCATCGTCTCGTCGACGATTGCGGCATAGCAGTGGACCTTTTCGGTCATCAGGCCGGGGGCGGAGATGATGGAGCGCAACGGCAGCAACTCTTCGACGTGATAGCCGGTTTCCTCGCGCGCCTCGCGGATGGCGGCCTCCTCCGGCGTTTCGCCCTCGTCGATCAGCCCGGCGGCCGCCTCCACGAAAAAGCCGTCCCCCTCGCCCATGGCGTAGACCGGCACGCGGAACTGGCGAACGAGCACGAATTTTCCGGCAGAGCGGTCGAACACCAGTACCGAAGACGCCGCCGGCCGCTCGCAGACCTCCCAGGAGCGCTCGATCACCGTGCCGTCGCTGAACCGATAATCGAAGGAATAATCGACCAGCCGGCTCCAGCCGTCGTGAAGCGTGGTCTTTGCGAGGTTGGAAATGCGGTCGCCCTGATCGTTCGTCATCGAAAATCCCTTGAAATATCCCGGCCTGCGTCGAGGCGGCCAGTTGTAAAACATGATCGAGACTCATAATAACTTCTCCGGCAAACACAATGCGGAGCCGCAATGAACTATCGCCACATCTACCACGCCGGAAATTTCGCGGATGTGCTCAAGCATGCGGTGTTTGCGCGGCTGATCGCCTATCTGCAGAAGAAGGACGCCGCCTTCCGCATTCTCGACACCCATGCCGGCACCGGGCAATACGACCTTTCCAGCGAGGAAGCGCAGAAGACCGGCGAGTGGCAGACGGGCATCGGCCGGCTTCTTTCCGCGGAAATTCCGGAAGATGCGGAGGCGCTGCTTGCCCCTTATCTCGATGCCGTGCGCGCGCTCAATGCCACGCCGGAGATTGCGACCTATCCCGGCTCGCCGAAACTTGCCCGCATGCTGATGCGCAGGCAGGACCGGCTGTCGCTGATGGAGCTGCACGAGGCGGACTTCGCCACGCTGCAGGCGCGCTTCACCGGCGACCACCAGGTGCGGGCAACGAAGCTCGACGGCTGGCTCTCGCTCGCCGGCCATCTGCCGCCGAAGGAACGGCGCGGGCTCGTTCTGGTCGATCCGCCCTTCGAGAAGGAGGGCGAGTTCGAACGGCTTGTCGACGGCCTTGCCAAGGCCCACCGCCGCTTTGCCGCCGGGATCTACTGCCTCTGGTACCCGATCAAGAAGGGCGCCAACGTCAAGGCCTTCCACGCGGCGCTCGAGGGGCTCTCCATTCCAAAGATCCTGTGCGCGGAACTCGTTGTCAGAAGCGACCGGGAGACCGACGGCCTGACCGGTTCGGGCCTCATCATCGTCAACCCGCCCTACACGCTGAAAGAGGAGCTCGCCATCATGCTCCCCTTTCTGAAGGATCGCCTGGCCCAGGACCGTTTCGCCAAAGAACGCTCGTTCTGGATCGCCGGCGAACAGGGCTTCGACGGCTGAGGCGAAACGGAACAACGCTTCACGAAAACGCGGTTCCGGGTTATCGATCTCTCAGCACGCATCGTCGCGAATGTCAGGCACTCCGCCCGACTGCGACGTGCGCTTGAGGGAGTGACTTGTGAAACTGCTCTATTCGCCTGCCTCGCCGTTTTCCGCCAAGGTGGTCATGGCCGCTCGCTATCTCGAGATCGACCTCGAACTCGAGCCGGTCGATACGGTCGCCCCGCCCGAGGCGCTGCTTGCCGCCAATCCGCTGGGCAAGATCCCGACGCTTCTCACTGATGACGGACTGACGCTTTATGACAGCCGCACGATCATGCACTATCTCGACAGCCTCGCGGAGGAAAAGCGCCTTTATCCGCGCAAGCCGGAGAAGCGGGCCGTGGTCGAGCGCATGGAAGCGCTCTGCGACGGCATCTGCGATGCCGTGGTGCTGGTCGTCTATGAGAAACGCTATCGCACGCCCGAAACCTGGCACCAGCCCTGGGTCGACCGCCAGTGGGACAGGATCCGCCGCGGCCTCGACTATCTCGACGAGAACCCGCCGGAGTTCAGGAAGAAGCTGAATGCGGGCCATTTCGCCCTTGGCGGGCTTCTCGGCTATCTGATGCTCAGATTTCCGGGGGAGTGGGAAGAACACCGGGTCCGGCTCGCCCGCTGGCCATCGGCTTTCGAGGAAGCATTTCCGGCATTCAGAACGCTGAAGTCACACGCCTGAGCCATCTGGTGCCGGCCGAACGCGAAAACCCGCCACAGGGGCGGGTTTTCAAGGTCACTGCGGGGTTCCGGCGATCAGAAGTGTACGCCGAGACCGACCTTGACGGTGTTTTCCTGGAAGCCACGCTCATAGGTGTTGCCGTTGAGCTTGAAGTCCTGCTTGCCGTAGTCGGTGTAGCGGTATTCCACGCGCGCCGAGATATTCTCGGTGACCATGGCTTCCACACCGGCGCCGACGGTCCAGCCCCAGCCCATCTGCGTGTCCTTGTCGCCGGCCTGCTTGGCGACCAGCTTGGACCCGGCGAGACCGGCCGTGCCGTAAAGCAGGACGGGATCCATGGCGTAGCCGACGCGACCGCGCAGCGAGCCGTTGAAGCCCTGCTCCATCTTCAGGCCGGGATTGATATTCTGGCTCTGGTTGGACGTGGCGAGGTCGCCTTCAACACCGTAGACGATATTGCCCGACTGCATGTTGTAGCCGCCGAACAGCGTGCCGCCCCAGCCGTCTGCCTTGAAGTCGCCCTCATCGAACGTGCCCCAGTCCCAGTTGGCCGCGCCGCCGAGGTAGAAGCCGCTCCAGTTGGAGATCGGCGCCGGAGCCGCATAGGTGGCCGGGCTCGGTTCATAAGGCTGGGAAACGATGGCATCGGCGGCCTGAGCCGCGCCGGCGCCCATCAATACCGCGGTTGCGGCAGCAAGTGTCTTGTTCATGGTCCGCATCTTGTCTCTCCTTCAGTCGATACCGGCTGCCGGATGCCCCGCGAGGAGCGATCGCCGCGCCGTATGCGCTTAAAAGATGAATTAGAACGAGGAACACACCTTTTCAATACTCAAAAAATACATGTATTTTCCTTGGTTAACGATATATTTACGCCCCAGTAAGGCATTTATATTTAGGTTAATATTCAATTTAATCGGAATTTATATGTATTTAAACTATAGAGGGTTCACCAAGAACGTCGCCAGGAGGGAGCAGAACTGCCAATTTCCATTTGGCGGTTCTGCCTGTCGGGCGATATAAGCTTGCCGCCGGAACGAGGGGACATCACGATGCAGCAGAAGACGCCGACAGAAACCGCGCTCGTAACGGGCGGTGCGAAAAGACTTGGCCGCGCGATCGTCGAGGACCTGGCCAATTGCGGCATCAATGTGGCAATCCATGCCCACTCCTCCCTTCCCGAGGCCCGCGAACTGGCGCATTCGCTCAGCCGGGCAGGCGTTAGGGTCGAAGCTTTCGGCGCCGATCTTCTCGATTCGAACGCGACCGGCAGGCTTTTCGGCGCGGTCAATGCCGCGATGGGGCCGGTTTCCCTGCTCGTCAACAATGCCTCGCTGTTTCGCGCCGACAGCGCCGCACACTTCGACGAGGCGCAGTTCGACCAGCATTTTGCCATCCACGTAAAGGCGCCGCTCATACTGGCGGAACATTTCGCCCGGCAATTGCCCGAGGGAGAGAACGGGCTGATCGTCAACATGATCGACCAGCGGGTCTGGGCGCCGGTTCCGAACTTCCTCACCTACGGGCTGTCCAAGAGCGCCCTGTGGGCGGCGACGCAGATGCTGGCGCAGGCGCTTGCGCCGCGCATCCGCGTGAACGCCATCGGCCCGGGGCCGACGCTGAAAAACAGCCGGCAGAGCGATGAGGATTTTGAAAGCCAGGTCGCGGCCCTTATCTTAGGGAAAGGGCCGGAGCTTGGCGAATTCGGAAGGACGATTCGCTATCTCCTCGAAACGCCCTCGATCACGGGTCAGATGATTGCGCTCGATGGCGGGCAGCACCTGGCCTGGGAAACGCCGGACGTAGCAGGGATCAACGAATGACGCGACAGACGCCGCCCGATGGCGGCATAATCTACGACGAAGACGACAGCGATCTGCCGGACGTGGCCGAGACGGGCGCTTCGCTGGAAGCGAGCGAGATCGTCTGGAACGACGCCGCGCGCGAAAAGCATGCGCTGAAGGGAGCCGCCCTGATCGGCGAGTTCGTCAAGCATCTGCCCAACAGCCCCGGCGTCTACCGCATGTTCAACGCCAAGGGCGATGTGCTCTATGTCGGCAAGGCGCGCTCGCTGAAAAAGCGCGTCACCAATTACGCCCAGGGGCGCGGACACTCGAACCGCATCACCCGGATGATCACCCAGACGGCGCATATGGAATTCGTCACCACCCGGACGGAGACCGAGGCGCTGCTTTTGGAAGCGAACCTGATCAAGCGGCTGAGGCCGCGCTTCAACGTTCTCCTGCGCGACGACAAGTCCTTTCCCTATATCCTGATCACCGGCGACCACGAGGCCCCGGCGCTGTTCAAGCATCGCGGCGCGCGCGCCCGCAAGGGCGACTATTTCGGGCCCTTCGCCTCCGCCGGCGCGGTCGGTCGCACGATCAACGCCATGCAGCGGGCCTTCCTGATCCGCTCCTGCACCGACAGCGTCTATGAGAGCCGGACCCGGCCCTGCCTGCTCTACCAGATCAAGCGCTGCGCCGGTCCCTGCACCGGCGAGATATCCACCGAGGACTATGCCGCGCTGGTCAACGAGGCGAAGGCCTTTCTTTCGGGCAAGAGCAAGCAGGTCCACGCCGAACTCGCCGACGCCATGAACCAGGCCTCCGAAGAGCTCGATTTCGAGCGCGCCGCGATCTATCGCGACCGGCTCTCGGCGCTTTCCCATGTGCTCGGCCATCAGGGCGTCAATCCGGCAGGCATTGAAGAGGCCGATGTCTTCGCCATTCATAACGAAGGCGGGCTCTGCTGCATTCAGGTGTTCTTTTACCGGACCGGCCAGAACTGGGGCAACCGCGCCTATTTCCCCAAGACCGATCCCTCGCTTCCCGCCGCAGAAATCCTCAATGCCTTTCTGGCGCAATTCTACGACGACAAGCCGATCCCGCGCGACATCTTCCTGTCGGAGGAGATCGAGGAACGGGCGCTGCTCGAACTGGCGCTTTCCGAGCGCGCCGGCCGCAAGGTGAATATCGCCGTGCCCAAGCGCGGCGAAAAGCGCGAGACCGTCGACCATGTTACTGCCAATGCGCGCGAGGCGCATGGCCGCAAGCTTTCCGAGACCGCCACCCAGTCCCGCCTGTTGCAGGGCTTTGCCGAGACCTTCGGCCTCGCCGCGCCGCCGCGCCGGATCGAGGTCTATGACAACTCCCACATCATGGGCACCAATGCGGTCGGCGGCATGATCGTCGCCGGACCGGAAGGCTTCGTGAAGGCGCAGTACCGCAAGTTCAACATCAAATCGACGGAGATCACCCCGGGCGACGATTTCGGCATGATGCGCGAGGTGATGACCCGCCGCTTTTCCCGGCTGGTGAAGGAGCACGGCATTCCAGACCGCAGCCAGCCTGTCGAAACCGACGAGGATGCCCCCTTCCCGGCCTGGCCGGATGTCATCCTCATCGATGGCGGCCAGGGACAGATGTCGGCGGTGCGCGCCATTCTGGAAGAGCTCGGCGTCAATGAGGCGGTGACCGCGATCGGCGTGGCCAAGGGCGCGGATCGCGAGGCCGGGCGCGAGCGCTTCTTCATGGAGGGCAAGCCCGACTTCTCGCTGCCGCCGCGCGACCCGGTGCTCTATTTCATCCAGCGCCTGCGCGACGAGGCGCATCGTTTCGCCATCGGCTCGCATCGCGCCCGGCGCAAGAAGGAAATGGTGAAGAACCCGCTCGACGAGATCGCCGGCATCGGCCCGTCTCGCAAGCGGGCGCTGCTCCAGCATTTCGGCTCGGCCAAGGCCGTCTCGCGCGCGGGGCTGACCGATCTCAGCGGCGTCGAGGGCATTTCGGAAGCGATGGCCCGGCAGATCTACGATCACTTCCATGACGGAGGCGGCAAATAGGTGACGCCTCGCCGGGCAAGGGCGATATGACTCATGATTAATCCGGGCCGGCATTGACCTTGACCGTGCAATGGAAGCAATTTGCGCCTACATAGAGCGGACTGCCGGCACGGGCAGGCCGAGTACACGGAATGAAGCCATGGCATCAAAAGCGTATAACATCCCCAACCTCCTGACCTATGGCCGCATTCTCGCAGTGCCCCTGATCGTCCTGTGCTTCTTTCTGGAGGGCAAGCTCTCCAGTTCGGATCCGGCCCGCTGGGCCGCGCTGACAATCTTCGCCATTGCCTCGATCACCGATTTCTTCGACGGCTATCTGGCGCGGGCCTGGAACCAGCAGTCCAATATCGGGCGCATGCTGGACCCGATCGCCGACAAGCTTCTGGTCTCCACCTGCCTGCTTCTCCTCGCCGCCGATGTCGAGCGGACGATAGCCGGATGGTCGCTCTGGGCGGCGATCATCATCCTGTGCCGCGAGGTGCTGGTCTCCGGCCTCAGAGAATATCTGGCCGGCCTCAAGGTTTCGGTGCCGGTGACGCGGATCGCCAAATGGAAGACGACCTTCCAGATGATCGCGATCGGGCTTCTGCTTGCCGGCCCTGCCGGTGACACGATCTTCCCCTACACCACCAATCTCGGCATCGTGCTGTTGTGGATCGCGGCGATTCTGACGATGTACACCGGCTACGACTATTTCCGGGCCGGGCTGAAACATGTTGTAGAGGCTGAAAAATGACAAGACTCATCTATTTCGCCTGGGTACGCGAACGGATCGGCGTGGCTGAGGAAGAGATTTCCCTGCCGGAAGCGGTCACGGACGTCGCCGGCCTGCTGACCTTTCTGAAGGGCCGCGGCGAAGGCTACGAGAGCGCTCTTGTGGAACCCGACGTTATCCGCGTGGCGCTCGACCGGGTGCATGCCGAGCACGACGCTCCGCTTGAAGGCGTCCGCGAGATCGCCCTTTTCCCGCCGATGACCGGGGGCTGAGGCCATGACAGAGGCCATGGCCGTCGCCCCCGATATCCGCATCCAGGCGGAAGATTTCGACATCGCCGCCGAACAGGCTGCGCTTGGCAGGGGCCGCGCGGATATCGGCGCGCTCGTCAGCTTCACCGGGCTTTGCCGCGACGAGAACGGACGGCTGGACGCGCTTGAACTCGAGCATTATCCCGGCATGGCCGAAAGCGAGATCACCCGCATCGCCAAGACCGCCATCGCCCGCTTCGGACTTCTCGGCCTGACCGCGATCCACCGCTACGGCCGGATCAGCCCCGGGGAAAACATCGTGCTGGTGATTGCGGCCGCCCCCCACCGGCAGGCCGCCTTCGACGGCGCCGCCTTCGTCATGGACTTCCTGAAGACCGACGCTCCCTTCTGGAAAAAGGAGCATCTGAAGGGCGGCGGCGACAATGGCTGGGTCGAGGCGCGCGCGGCCGATCTTTCCGCCCGCGAGGACTGGCAATAAAAGAGACATGAGCCGGCCTTAAGATAGCGCTTGTCGAACGACCCGGACGGCCTATTCTTGTTTGAAATTTCAATCGATTTGGCCTTGCGGCTTCACCACTGAACGAGGACAACATGCCTTCCAGTTCCGACTCGCTTACCGTGGGCTTCATCATGTTTCCGGGCCTCACGCAGCTTGATCTTTTCGGGCCCGCAGACGTCCTGAACCGGATGCCGGGCACCGAGATCAAGTTCCTGTGGAAGAACCTCGATCCCGTGATCGTTGACCGGGGCATGCGCATCCTGCCGAACACGACCTTCGGGCAATGCCAGAAGCTCGACATCATCTGCGTTCCGGGCGGGCCCGGCCAGATCGCCCTGATGGATGACGACGAAACGCTGAACTTCCTGCGCCGCATCGCGCCCGGCTGCAAGCTGGTCACATCGGTCTGCACCGGCTCTCTGGTGCTTGGAGCCGCCGGGCTTCTGAAGGGCTACAGGGCCACCTCGCACTGGTCGTCGATCGACCAACTGTCGCTGTTCGGCGCGATACCGGTGGAGGAGCGCGTCGTCATGGACCGCAACCGGATCACCGGCGCCGGCGTGACCTCGGGCATCGATTTCGCGCTGCGGGTGGTGGAAAACCTGATGGACAGGACCACGGCCCAGCAGATCCAGCTGCAGATGGAATACGACCCCGAGCCGCCCTATCGCTGCGGCACGCCGAAGACCGCGCCGCCGGAAATCCTCGACAGCGTACGCGCCCGCCTGCACATGTTCCTTTCCAGCCGCCGTTCCGCCAGCGAGCGCGCCGCCGAACGGCTGAACAGCAAGAAGAACGGCTGAGCCCGTAAAAAGGGGTCGGCATGCGCCGTTCCCCGCCGCCCCGGTGAGGCCTGCCGCTACTGAAACTCGAAAATCTTGCGGAAGACGCCGGGCGCGATGGCGGACAGCGGGTTGACCACCAGGTCGGGGTCCGTCGTCTTGCCCGTCAGCTTGAAGGTGATGCCGAACAGGCCCTTGTCGTTGCCATTGCCGAGCAGCGGGCCGAAAATCGGAATCTCGGCGAAGATCCGGTTCAGGCCGTAGGCGGGCATG
>NZ_CFHTCS010000005.1:0-45351 GCF_984369615.1 Martelella sp.
TCTTGACGAAGAAGGGATTGGTATCCGTCTTGGTGATCAGGCAGGCCGAGGTGTCGGCTGCCTGCGCGTTCCCGGCCAGAACCGCGACGCCCAGCGCGGTCGCGCAGCAAAGGGCTTTCGCACGCGAAGTGTTGAATAGCATGAAATGTCTCCTCCGTTGACCGACAGGCTCTCCCAAGCCTGCGTGTGCTGCGGCAAGCGCCGCGATGCCCATAGGAAGCACGATGGAGATGCCCTTTGTCAAGATATTAAATCACTCCGATTTATTTATTGCGATCAATTTACAATCCGCAGAATATATTGCACCAAGGGCGGAGGATGGAGCTTGAAACGTGACGATGCATTTATCCGGAGACGGTCAGGGAAATAAAAACCTGACGACTTCAAGAGGATCGAACCAATCGGGTGTGCGCGCCCATAATGAGCGGCTGGTGTTGTCCACGATCCGCCGCAACGGCCCGCTGGCCAAGGCCGAGATTGCGCGCAGGACCGGGCTCTCGATCCAGACAAGCGCCGTAATCGTGCGTTCCCTGGAGCAGGAAGGCCTTTTGAAACGCGGCGAGCCGGTGCGCGGCCGGATCGGCCAACCATCGGTTCCGATGGGGCTGGCTCCAGATGGCGCCTTCTTCTTCGGCCTCAAGATCGGACGCCGATCGGCCGATATCGTTCTGCTCAATTTCATCGGCGATGTTCTGGATAGCGCCCATCTCGTCTACGACTATCCGCGTCTCGACGATATGATGGCTTTCGTCCTGCCGGCGATTGCCGGAATGCGGGCAACCGTCCCGCAGGAGCGTCTGGCCGGCCTCGGCATTGCCATACCGTTCCGCATCTGGGACTGGGCGCGTATCGCCGGCGCCCCGGCCGGCCGGATGGATGAGTGGCGTACCCGCGACATCCGCGCGGAGCTGGAGGCCAGTCTCGGGCTGCCGGTCTACCTGCAAAATGACGCCTCGGCGGCCTGTGGCGCGGAACTGGCCTTCGGCAAGGGGCAGCGCCCGCAGGATTTCCTGCATTTCTTCATCGGCTATTTCATTGGCGGCGGCCTGGTGCTCGACAACCGGCTTTATACCGGTCGTTCCGGCAACGCGGCAGCACTCGGTTCCCTGCCGATCGCGCAGGCCGATGGCTCGTATCGTCAACTGGCGGACACGGCTTCGCTCTGCCTGCTGGAGCGGGCGATGGCCTTGGCCGGGCAATCCAGTGAATGCCTTTGGGGACCGCCGGATGACTGGGTGGTCGAAGACAGCCTGCTGGAGCCCTGGCTGGACGAGACCTGCAGGAGCCTGGCCGTTGCCATCATAGCCTCCTGCTGCGTCGTCGATGTCGGGACCGTGCTGATCGATGGCTGGCTGCCGGGCAATGTCCGGGCCGAAATCGTCGCGAGAACGGCGGCGATCCTCAAGCGGACCGATGCCCCCGGCATCGAGAAACCCGAAATTGCCGAAGGCACGATCGGGCCGAACGGCCGTTCGCTCGGCGCCGCCAGCCTGCCGCTTTCCGACCGTTATCTCGTCGACCTCAACGCCGTGCTGGTTGCGGGATAGGCAGCCCCATCTGCCGCGCGCCGGACTGAGCTTGGCGGATGATGACAAAATGCGCCGGTCCAGCGCAACGTCGGTCGCCCCTGCTGTGGCTCGGAACGTCAGCCCTTCCGTGCTGGCGCGGTCGACTGCCGATTGAGCAGCTCGACACCGATGCTGATCCTTTTTGCCGGGCTGTCGGGAAAGGACGCTCTCTCGGCGAGAAGCTTGACGGCTGCGATCCCCAGTTCCCGCCGGTCGATGCCGACCGTCGTCAGGGACGGAATGGCGTGCGCCCCGATCGGCAGGCCGTCGAAGCCGACGACCGATATGTCGTCGGGAACGGAAAGCCCCATGTCCCTGATCGCCTGGATTGCGCTCATGGCGACGACGTCCGATACGCAGAACAGCGCCGTCGGGCGCCGCTCCATGCCGGCTAGATGTTTGGCGACTGCGGGACCCGCATTCATGCTGATCATGTCGGTCGAACCCAGGTCGAGAATATGGCGCGCGTGATCGAATGCGATGCCCGCGCTCTCAAGTGCATCCCGGAAGCCGATTTCGCGCTGGGCGATCGAGACCCGATAGACATGCGTGACGTGAAGAATTTCGGTGTGTCCGAGGTCAAGCAGATGGCGGGTCGCCGCCCAGCCGCCGAAATAATAATCGGGCGCAACGCTCGGGAAATTCATCGATTGATCGATCCCGTTGACCAGAACGCCCGGTATTCCGCCCTGCTGCATCTCTTCCAGCAGCCGCGGTTCGTCAATGCCCATCAAAATGGCGGCTTTCGGAAGCGTTTTCCACGTGCGTTCTCCGCGCTTGGAAAGCGCTTCGTCGAGGATGGAGACTTCAACCGTTACGCCTTGCACGGTGGCCTCGGAAACGATCCCGTCGATGATATCGCCATAAAACGCATCATTGCCGACCATCCTCCCATAGGTGAACAGCGTGACCGTCGAGGGCAGCGTCCGGGGCGACTGGCTTTCATATTCCAGATAGCCGACCGCCTGCGCGGCGCGCAAAACGGCGTCGCGGTTTCGCCGGCTGACACCCCGGCGATTGTTGAGGGCCTTGGAGGCTGTTGCGAGCGAAACGCCGGCGGCGGCGGCGACATCCGTCAGCTTTGCGGAGGAGCGGGCGGATTTGGCGTCTGCGGCATCCTGCCTGTCTTCCGCGTTTGGATTCTTGCCCGGATGCGCCGGTTCCATTGTCTCACTCATCGGTTTTCTTCCCTTCGATTTCGAGAAATACACGAAAGCGCGTCGACCACAAGCGCGTGGAAAATCAAAGCGTAATATGGAAAAAATGGAAAATAAAGAAAAATAGGAAAATTATGATTGACTGAGAAAATAGTCGGGACCAATATGCCCGCCAACGGTCGGTCGTCGTCCTGTCTGCCTCTGGCATTCAAAACGGCGACTGATTTCAAGGGTGGAGCTGCCTTCGGGCGGGCGGAGATATGCCAAAACATCCCGGATACAGGAGACCATGGCATCGCCGCGCGACGTGGTGGGTCGCCGTAGTGCGTTGTCTAGGAAAGTTTGCCCAATGAACGATATGTTTCCTGTTCACGATGAGGGACGGATCATTCCGCCGATCGCGGCAGAAACCCAGCAGGATCTCGAGGCGGTCAAGGCCGATATTCTCGGCAGTATTGAGCGGAATGCCCCCCGGATCGGGTCGCGCAATCCGATGATTGGCGCCGGCGCGGACGATCACCGCTGGCTCTATCCCGAAATCGGCTATTTCTGGACGGATTCATTCTGGATCGGCGAGCTCTGGCTCGCGCATATGCTGACAGGCGATCAGCGCTACAAGAACATGGCGCGGATGCGCAATCTGCATCTCGAGCGCATTCTCAACACGCCGTTGTGGCTGAGCCATGACCTCGGCTTTCTGTTCTCGCTCTCCGCCGTTGCCGACTACAAGCTCACCGGCAACCAGCAGGCGCGCACGCTCGCCTTGCGGGCGGCTGATGCCCTGAAGGGCCGCTTCAACTGGGCCGGCGACTACCTGGTGGCGTGGACGGCAAGCCGGGAGAATATGGAACACGCGGCCAAGGTTCAGGGAAAGGTCATCATCGATTCCATCCAGAACCTTTCGCTGCTGCTCTGGGCCTATCAGGAAACCTGCATCATCTCCTATCGCGATGCGGCCCTCCGGCATGCGGAAACGCTTAAGAAGCACATCGTGCGGAGCGACTACAGCACCTTCCACACCTTCGATTTCGACACCTCCACCGCCATGCCGATCGGCGGCAATACGGCGCAGGGCTATGCGGACGCTTCGTGCTGGAGCCGTGGCCAGGCCTGGGGCATTCACGGTTTCGCGCAACTGGCCGAAACCACAGGCAATCTCGAATTTCTCGAACTGAGCGCCAAGCTGGCCGACTATGCCCTCGAGAAGATGGGCGACGATTACGTTCCTGACTGGGATTATCTGCTTCCGGCCGGCGAAGAGCGGATCAAGGACAGTTCCGCCGGCGCCGTCACATCATCGGGGCTGTTCATTCTGGCCGACGTGCTTTGTCGGATCGGCGATCAGAAGCGTGGCCAGCATTACCGGACCGCCGCCCTGAAAATGCTGTTTGCTCTGCGTGAACGGCATGATCTGACGGGCGACCCTGATGCGGAAGGCCTGCTCTCCGCCGGCGCGTCGCACGTGCACGGCGCAAAGGCGCAAGGGCGCCCCAACCTGGCGAACGCCATGCTTCCATACGGAGATTACTACTATTTCGAGGCCGTTCTGAGGGGCCTTGGATATCGCCAGTTTTTCTGGTGACCACAGCGAAGACGAATATACCAACAACAAATCGGGAGAGAGAAATGAAATTTCGATCACTTATGATCGCAGTGGCCTGCATTGCGGGGCTTATGGCTACCGGAGCCGAGGCCAAGACCTACAAGTTCGCGACCAACACCACGGCCGATGTCGGACCTGGCGCTCTGATCGGCGAATTCGTCGAAGCCGTTGACGAAAGAACGGATGGCCGGGTCAAGATCAAGGTCTTTGCGAACGGCGTTCTGGGCAGCCAGGAAGACTATCTTCAGCAGATCCAGAAGGGCGTCGTCGATCTCGGGCTCGTCAACAGCGCCACGCTGGAGAACATCATTCCCGAATTTTCGGTCGTGAACCTGCCTTACGTGTTCCGTACGCTTGACGAATACGGCAAGGTGATGAGCAATCCCGAAATTCAGGATATGCTTTTCGAGTCGGCAGAAAGCCACAATTTCGTTCCGCTGGGCTTCTTCTCCAACGGCTTCCGTAGCCTCACCCTGACCAAGCCGGTCAACACGATGGCGGACCTGAAGGGCATGAAGATCCGCACGCTCTCCAGCCAGACCTATGTCGACATGTACACGGCATTCGGTGCGGTTCCGACGCCGATGGCATTCGGCGATGTCTTCCCTGCGCTGCAGCAGGGTGTGATCGACGGCGCCGGCGGTTCCCTGAGCGGCCTTTACGACCTCAACTACGGTCAGGCCGCCAAGTACGCCGCTCTCACGGAGCATACCCGTCTGACCGACTTCGTCGTCGTTAGCGACAAGTTCCGCGAAAGTCTGAGCCCGGAAGACATGGCGATCGTTCAGGAAGAGTTGATGAAGGTCAGCCTCAAGTCGCTTGAATTCATCGACAGCCAGTTCGCCCGCAGCGCAGAACTGGGTGCCGAAAAATTCGGCGTTACCATTGTCGAGATCGACAAGGCTCCGCTCATGGAAGCTGTCCAGCCGATGTATCAGGAAGCTGCTGAGGATCCGAAGAAGCGCGCATTGCTCGAAGCGATTTTCGCGATCGAAGGCCGTCAGCTCTGATCCTGCTTTCGACTGGATGTCCGGTCGTCTTGCCAGAGCCTGATACGTGGCAGACCTTGTCTTGCCGCCCGGGCTTTGGCTTCCCTTTCTGGCGCCTCCGGTCTTGAAACAAGCAGGGCTTCCCCCAATGCCCTCGCGACCCGTATTTGCTCTCCGGGTCGCGGCTGAAAATCGACCGCAACACGCTTTGCGGTATGTTCCGGGAACTGGTCCTATGCAGCAAACCAACGAACTTCCGAACTCTACCCTTACCCATACGCTTGGTCGCGCCTATGCGCTTTTCGGGAAGCTGCTCGGCGCAGTCCTGATGGCCTTGACCCTGGCCATGAGTGCGATGATCACCTATCAGGTTGTCGCACGATATGTTTTCAATGCGCCAAGCACCCTGACGGAAGGTCTGTTGCGCTATTCCCTGATCTGGCTCGGGCTTCTGGGGGCTGGCTACTGCTTCATGAGCGGCCAGCACCTGAACCTGCCGCTGGTTCTGGAAATGTTGCCAAAGCGGCGCGCGGGCTTTCTCAAGGCCGTCAATGCCTGGCTTTGCCTGCTTTTCGGCCTCATTCTTTCCTGGTCGGGCTACAACGCGATCTTCGAGAATTCGCGGATGATGGCGCCGATCATCAATATCTCGATCGGCACGCTTCAAAGCGTTCTTCTGATTTCCGGCGTCATGACCGTCGTCTCGCAATGCGTCGAGCTGCTTCGCTTGCGCCGCGCCGGCGAGGCCTCGATTTCCGCGATCGCAATGTCTGCCGCCGTCATTCTGTTCGTCTTCGCGCTGATCTGGTGGTTCTCCGGCACGTCCGTCTACGAATACCTCGTCGATGAACGGCTCGAACTGTTTTCGGTTGTCGTGCTTTTCGGCGTGTTCTTCGTTCTTCTTGCGATCGGGACGCCCATTGCCGTCGGTCTGGCAATCTCGGGCATGCTGACGATCAGTCTCCAGCTCGACCCGGCAACCGTGTTTACGACGAGCGGCGAGAAGCTGTTCAACAGCCTGGATAATTTTGGCTTTCTGGCGCTGCCCTGCTTCGTGCTGGCGGGCAATATCATGACGCAGGCCGGCATCGCCCGGCGCCTGATCGACCTCGCCATGCTGATCGGCCGGCGCATTCCGGGCAACCTCTGGCATTCCAACGTCATTGCCAACATGCTGTTCGGCTGCCTTTCCGGCTCCGGCATCGCGGCAGCGACGGCGATTGGCAGCATGATCGCGCCCGTGGCGGAAGAGAAGAAATACGATATGCCGTTCACGACCGCCGTCAATGCGGCGTCGGCACCTGCCGGCATGCTGATCCCGCCATCGGGACCGTTCATCATCTATTCGCTGATCAGCGGCGGGTCCGCATCGATCGTGGCGCTTTTCCTTGCCGGCTACGTTCCGGGCATCATCATGGGCCTGTCTGTCATGGTCGTGGCCTATATCTACGCCCGCCGCAACAAATACCCGACCGACAAGTCGCCCTACAGGGTCTCCGAGGTCATGGTGACTGTGTGGAAGGCGCTGCCAAGCCTTACCCTCGTTCTGGTCGTGATCGGCGGTATTGTCGGCGGTGTTTTCACGGCAGTGGAGGGGGGCGGCATCGCCGTCTTCTACAGTCTCCTGCTCGCCATCGTCTATCGCAGCCTGACCTGGAAGCAGCTGATCCGGGCGACCTACCAGACCGCGATCACCGCGGGTGTGATCCTGCTGCTGATCGCGGCATCCGGGCTGATGAGCTGGAGCATGACGTTTGCCAGCATTCCCGACAGCATCGGCACGTTCCTGACGAGCATCAGCGACAGCAAGTATGTCATTCTTCTCCTGATCAATATCAGCCTGCTGATCGGTGGCGTCTTCATGGATATGTCGGCGGCCCTGCTGATCTTCACCCCGATCCTCTATCCCGTGGTCACGGCCATGGGCGTCGATCCGGTGCATTTCGGCGTGGTGATGATCTACAACCTGTGCATGGGCGTCGTGACCCCGCCGGTTGGCACGGTTCTGTTCGTGTCCTGCGGCATTACCGGCCAGCCCATCACCCGCGTGGTCCGGCCGCTGCTGCCGATCTTTTTCGTACAGATTGCCGGCCTGCTGCTGATCACATACATCCCCGAACTCAGCCTGTTCCTGCCGCGGCTGTTCGGAATGTAGAGGCAAAGGCCGGCGATCGGGTTCAATCATCAAGGCCCCCTTCAAGGGGGCTTCGGACCATCAGTCAGGAATACCAGGCAAATGGCGTATTATTCAAAGTTCTCTGAAAACCCGATGCGGACACGCACCGATTTCCAGACCCTTGTCAGGGATCTCATCGCACCGGTCGCCGGCTATATCGAGCGTCAGGGCGCGCGTGTCGATTTTGACGAAGGGGCCGCCGTCTACCCGATGGCTTCCAGCTCGCTCGAGGGCGTTGCACGCCCGCTCTGGGGCCTCATTCCACTGACAGTCGGTTCCGGCGATGATTGCGGCTGGTGGACCCTGATGCGCCGCGTGATTTCCGAAGGCACGGATCCGGAGCACCCCGACTACTGGGGGCCGACGCAGAGCCCGTCGCAGCACAGCGTGGAAATGGCCGCAATCGGCGTCATGCTGATGGCCGCGCCGGAAGCCGCCTTTGTTCCGTTTTCCGATCGGGAAAAGGACAATCTGCTGCGCTGGCTCGAAGAGATCCAGCATGTCGTCCTCGTCGACAACAACTGGCTGTTCTTTGCCGTCCTCGTCCAGGAAGGCCTGCGCAAGATCGGGCGCGCTGATCTCATCGATCAGGAACTGCAGGACAGATACATCCAGCGTGTCAGCGAGTGGTATCTGGGCGATGGCTGGTATGGCGACGGCCCGACATTGCCCGTCGATCACTACGGCGCCTTCGCCATTCATTTCTATGCGCTGCTCTACGTCCATTTTGCCAGGGATCCGAAACCGGCGCTGGTCAAGGCCTTTCGCGAGCGGGCCTCGGCCTTCCTGGTGCCGTTCTCCTACTGGTTTGCCGAAACCGGCGAAGGCCTGATGGTCGGTCGGTCGCTCACCTACCGGTTCGCCATGGCGGCCTTCTGGGGCATGGCGGCCGTCTGCGAGCTGGACGGGATGAGCCCCGGTCAGATCAAGGGCATCTGGGCCCGCCAGCTGCGCAGCTGGCGCGACAAGCCGATCTTCACGGCCGACGGGCTGATGACCCGCGGCTATTATTATCCGAACCTCATCATGTGCGAGGACTACAATTCTCCTACCTCGCCCTATTGGGCGATGAAGGCGTTCATGCCGCTGGCACTGCCGGAGGATTCGGCATTCTGGCAGGCGGAGGAGGAACCGCTGCCATGCCCGGACAAAGTCTACCCGATGCCGGCGAACAACACGATCGCGCAGCGGATCGAAGGCCACAGCGTGGTTCACTACGGCGCGCCTGTGCGTGCCGACGTGCAGCCGGACAAATACAACAAGTTCGCCTATTCCACAAATTTCGGCATGGAGATCAACGCCCTGCAATATGCCGAGGAATTCCGCTTCGGCGACAATATCCTCGCCTTCAGCTTTGATCGTGGGATCAACTGGCAGATGCGGCGCAGCAACAGTTTCAGCCGGCTCGACGGCCGGATGCTGTCGCTTGGCTGGAGCACCGGCGAGCAGGATGTGGAAACGACCATCGAGGTCGCCGATGACGGCAGCTTTATACGCCGCCATGTGTTCGAACTCGCACGACCGGCCTTCGTCGTCGAAAGCGGCTTTGCCGTGGACCAGTGGTATGAGGAGGCGGAGGTTCTGGCGCCGGAGCCGGGCGCGGCCGAAACCCGCCTGCTGATGCAGGATTGCGATCGCGACGATATCATGAAGACAGAAGCCGTTATCGCCGTCCGCGGCGCCAACGGTCTGTCGGCGATCCGCAGTCTCGACGCCTATCCGAAATTCGCCGGCGCGGCCCGCAGGACGCATACCAATCTGAGCGCGCCAAGAACTGCCACGCCGTTCCTGCTGGCGCGATTGCCGGCAGGGCAGCACACGCTCACCCACAAGTTCCGTGTCTCCTCACGCCGCGACACCGATATTGCCGACCTGCTGGACTAGCGATCAAAGGCAGGACGCAGTCGCGCCCGATGTGCGTCCATGATGCCCGAAACGTTTCGGTTTTTAGGCCTTGCCGGCCCTGGCGCCGGTTGGCAAGATAGGTGCGGAAAAGGCGCCGGACAATTGATTTGCGCCTCGGGACAAAATGACCACTTTGAAAGACCTCAGTCATGCCCTCGGGCTTTCGGTAACCCAGGTCAGCCGGGCGCTGAACGGCCACAGCGATGTGAGCGCAGCCACCCGGGAACGCGTGGTGGACGCGGCCAAGAGATTGAATTACATGCCCAATGTCTCGGCGCGTCGGCTGGTTTCCGGCCGCTCCGGCACGGTCGGTCTGGTCTTCCGAAATCGTTCGGAAGTGCCGGCCGATACGCTCTTTGTGGAGACGACATGCGGGCTTTCTGAATTCTTTGCCGAGCATGACCTGCAGTTCATGTTGCATGTCGGCCGGCTGGCGGATGACGAAATCAAGGTCTACCGGCGGCTGGTCGACAGCCGCACGCTCGATGGCTTCGTGATCCTCAATCCGGCTGTCGACGACCGTCGCATCGCCTTCCTGCGCGAGCGGGAGGTGCCCTTCGTGGTCCATGGCCGCGCCGCGCCCGATAGCGCCCATCCCTATTTCGATATCGATAATGAAGAGGTTGCTCATCGTCTCACGCGCCATCTCATCGAGCGAGGCCACCGTCGCATTGCCTTCATCAATGGTCTCCGCTCGCTGACATTCGTCGAGGCCCGTCAGAGGGGCTATGCCCGCGCGCTTTCCGAGGCGGGGATCGTCTATGACGAGACGCTGCACGTCGCCGTCGAGATGACGGAGAGCGCGGGCCTGGTCGAAAGCGTGCGGCTTGTCGCCCACACGGCCGAGCGCCCGACGGCGGTAATCTGCGGTAACACACGGATTGCAAAGGGTGTTTACCACGCGGTCGAGGCCACGGGATTGTCGATCCCCGAGGATGTCTCCGTGGTCGCCCATGACGACCTGCTGTTCGAGTTCGATTCCGAGCGCTTCAATCCGCCGCTCACCGTCACCGCCAGTGCCCTGTCGGAAAGCTGGAAGCCGATGGCCACTTTTTTGGCCCGCGCCATCGAGGGCGGCCATCCGCTTGCCGAAATGCAGGAAGTCGGCCGCACCGTTTTCATCGAGCGGGCTTCAGTCGCCACGATCTGAGGCTCCGGCCGGATCCATGCCGATCTTGCGCCGTTGACAGAATGCAATTGCGGGCATACTCTCCCGAAACGTTTCGGATTTTACGGAGATCAAGAAACGTTGTTTGCCGATGTGGGAGCGTCGGCTGTCTTCAAGGGAGGAAATCATGGTCAAGCGACTGAACAGACTGGCATATCTTGCCGCAGGCGGAGCGCTTTTCGCAAGCCTTGCGGTCCCCGCTTTCGCCGTCGAGGTCACCATTGTTTCGGGTGATACGGGCACGGCAGTGCAGAACTTCAAGGAACTGGTGAAGCCGTGGGAGGACGAGACCGGCAACACCGCGAAGATCGTGCCGATGCCGTCGTCGACCACGGATCAGTTCGGTCAGTACCGCCTCTGGCTCGCCGCCGGCAATGCCGATGTCGATCTCTACCAGACGGACGTCATCTGGGCGCCGCAGCTTGCCGATCATTTCGTCGATCTGAGCGATGCCGCCAAGGATGTCATCGACGACTATTTCCCGTCGATCATCCAGTCGCAGACGGTTGACGGCAAGCTCGTGGCGATGCCGATCTTCACCGATGCGCCGGCGCTCTACTACCGCAAGGACCTGCTCGAGAAATACGGCAAGGAGCCGCCGAAAACCTGGCCGGAGCTCGCCGAGACCGCAAAGGAAATTCAGGACGGCGAGCGGGCCGACGGCAATGCCGACATGTGGGGCTATGTGTGGCAGGGCAATGCCTATGAGGGGCTGACCTGCAATGCTCTTGAATGGGTGAAATCCTATGGCGGCGGCCAGATCGTCGAGCCGGATGGCACGATCTCGATCAACAACCCGCAAGCCGCGGCTGCCATCGAGGAGGCTGCCTCCTGGGTCAACACGATCTCGCCGGAGGGCGTGCTCGCCTACATGGAAGAGGAGGCCCGCGGCGTCTGGCAGACCGGCAATGCCGTGTTCATGCGCAACTGGCCCTATGCCTATGCGCTGGGCAATGACGATTCGAGCCCGATCAAGGGCCAGTTCGACGTGACGACGCTGCCGGCGGGGCCCGACGGCGGAACGCCCGCGGCAACGCTTGGCGGCTGGAATGTCGCGGTGTCGAAATACAGCAAGAACCAGGAGGCCGCGATCTCGCTTGCCATGTATCTGGCCGGCCCCGAGGCGCAGAAGGAACGCGCCCTGAAGCAGACCAACCTGCCGACCCTGGTTGCCCTTTATGACGACGCCGAGATTGCCGAGAAGCAGCCGATCATTCCGCGCTGGAAAGAGGTGTTCCTGAACGCCGTTCCGCGGCCGTCTGCCCCCACCAAGGGCAAGTATAACGAGGTCTCCTCGCTGTTCTGGTCGGCCGTCCACAATACGCTCGCCGGTGATGGCACGGCTGCCGAAAACCTGGAAATCCTCGAGATCGATCTTGAGGATCTGAAGGGCAGCGGCTGGTAACGCTCCTTTGTTGGTCGGGGCGGCATTTGCCTGCCGCCCCATCTTCCATCGGCCGCGCCGAAGACGGCAGCGGCAGTAACCGACAGGAAACGGGCCATGACCGAAACCTCGTCCGCGCTTCCCCCCGCCACCGGCGGCGGGCGCGAGCGAAGCCTTGAGGATCAGCGCCGCCGCGCCGCCTTCTGGTTTCTCGTGCCGATGCTGGTGATGCTGTTCTGCGTCGCCGCCTGGCCGCTTTTGCGGTCCATCTATTTCTCCTTCACCGATACCACGCTCGACAATCTTTATGGCGGCACGTGGATCGGCTTCGACAACTATCTCTATCGCCGCGAGCTTTCCTCCGGCCGGGTCATCTGGCGGGGCACGCTTGCCGATGCCGCCTGGTGGAATGCGGTGTGGAACACCGTGCGCTTTTCGGTCATCTCGGTGTCGATCGAAACCGTGCTCGGCCTCATGGTGGCGCTGGTGCTCAATGCCCGCTTCGTCGGGCGCGGCATCGTGCGCGCCGCGATCCTGATTCCCTGGGCGATCCCGACCATCGTCTCGGCCAGGATGTGGGGCCTGATGTTCAACGACCAGTTCGGCATCATCAACGACATGCTGTTGAAACTCGGCCTCATCGACCACAAGATCGCCTGGACCGCCAATATCGATACCGCGATGATCGCGGTGCTGATCGTCGATATCTGGAAGACGACGCCGTTCATGGCGCTGCTTTGCCTTGCCGGCCTGCAGATGATCCCGCGTGACATCTACGAGGCGGCCAAGGTCGACGGCGTCAATCCGGTGAAGGTGTTCTTCCGGGTTACGCTGCCGTTGGTGCGCCCGGCGCTGATGGTGGCGGTGATCTTCCGCATGCTCGATGCGCTCAGGATCTTCGACCTCATCTACGTGCTGACGCCGAATTCGGCGGCGACCAAGACCATGTCGATCATCAGCCGCGAGAACATGATCGACTTCAACAAGTTCGCCTATGGCTCGGCGCAATCGACGCTGTTGTTCACCATCATCGCGCTGTTCGTCATCCTTTATATCTGGCTCGGCCGTGTCGATCTCGGCGGGAAGGATGCACGATGACAGCCACCGACATCCTCAAGAAGGTCGCCTTCTACTTCGCCGTTCTCTTGATCGTCGTTGTTGCGGTGTTCCCGTTCTATTACGCGATCCTGACGAGCCTTGAGACCGGCACGGCGCTGTTCCGGGTCAATTACCTGCCGGAGGTCATCGATTTCGCCAACTATGTCTCGGTGCTGACGGCGCGCAACTTTCCGCGTTCGGTGCTGAACTCGGTGTTCATCGCCTCGGTCACGGTGCTTGGCGCGCTTTTTCTCGCCGTCACCGCGTCCTATGCGTTGGCCCGCGTCCGGTTTCGGGGCAGGGCGCTGCTGCTGATGACCATCCTGGCGGTCTCGATGTTTCCGCAGATCGCGGTGCTCGCCGGTCTGTTCGAACTCGTGCGCTTCCTCGGCATCTTCAACACGCCGTGGGCGATGATCCTGTCCTACACGATCTTCACCCTGCCGTTCACCGTCTGGGTGCTGACCACCTTCATGCGCGATCTGCCGCTGGAGATCGAGGAGGCGGCGATCGTCGATGGCGCCACGCCATGGGTCATCATCACCCAGGTGTTCCTGCCGCTTTTGTGGCCGGCACTGGTGACGACCGGACTTCTCGCCTTCATCGCGGCCTGGAACGAGTTCCTGTTCGCGCTCACCTTCACCGCATCCGAGACCCAGCGCACGGTGCCGGTCGCGATCGCGCTGCTCTCCGGCGCATCGCAGTTCGAAACCCCGTGGGGCACCATCATGGCCGCATCCGTGCTCGTCACGGTGCCGCTGGTGCTGCTCGTTCTCATCTTCCAGCGCAAGATCGTCTCCGGCCTCACCGCCGGCGGGGTCAAGGGCTGACGGGAGGCAAAAATGGCTCAGATTGAACTGAAAAAACTTCGCAAATCCTTCGGCGTCATCGAGGTTATCAAGGGCATCGACCTCGAGATCCAGAAGGGCGAATTCATGGTCTTCGTCGGTCCTTCGGGCTGCGGCAAGTCGACGCTCCTGCGGCTCATCTGCGGGCTCGAAAGCATCACCGGCGGCGAACTCCTGTTCGATGGCCGGCGGATGAACAACGTCATCCCATCGAAGCGCGGCATCGCCATGGTCTTCCAGTCCTACGCGCTCTATCCGCACATGACCGTCTACAAGAACATGTCCTTTGGCATGAAGCTCGCCGGCGCATCGTCCGGCGAGATGGACGAGCGCGTCAGGAAGGCGGCCGAAATGCTGCAGATCGAGCACCTGCTCAACCGGCTGCCCCGCCAGCTTTCCGGCGGCCAGCGCCAGCGCGTGGCGATCGGCCGGGCGATCGTGCGCGATCCGCGCGTGTTCCTGTTCGATGAACCGCTGTCGAACCTCGATGCGGCGCTGCGTGTCGCGACCCGTCTCGAAATCGCCCGGCTGCATCATGAAATGGACAATGTCACCATGGTCTATGTGACGCATGACCAGGTGGAGGCGATGACGCTGGCGGACCGGATCTGCGTTCTGCGCGACGGCCTTGTGGAGCAGGTGGGCACGCCTTCCGAGCTCTACGAAAAGCCCGCCAATCTTTTTGTCGCAGGCTTCATCGGTTCGCCGAAGATGAATTTTCTCACCGGCGCCTTTGCCCAAAGATTCGATTGCGCGACACTCGGCATCAGGCCGGAGCATATCGATATCGTCGGAGCCGGCGACGGGCTGTGGCAGGGCAAGGTCATCCACACGGAAGACCTCGGCTCCGACCACCACCTGTTCGTCGATATCGGGGCCGAGGAGCCGCTGACCGTGCGCCAGGGCGGCAAGCTCGACACCGTGATTGGCACCGCGGTGTCACTGGCGCCGTCTGACCCCGGCTTCATCCATCGCTTCGACAAGGACGGATTGCCGCTTCCGGAAACCGTGACGGCGGCCTGAGCATTCGGAAATCGAGGGTCGGGTTCGCCGGCGCCTCCAGCATGAAGGAAGAAAACGATGACGATCAGAACCCTCGTCTGGGGTGAAAACGTACATGAGCAGACCAACAAGACGGTCGCGAAACTCTATCCGGACGGCATGCATGCCTGCATCGCCGGCGCGCTGAACAAGGATGCCGGCATCACCGCCGAAACCGCGGTGCTACAGGATGCCGAGCACGGGCTGACGGCCCAGCGGCTCGCCAACACTGATGTGCTGATCTGGTGGGGCCATGCGGCCCATGGCGATGTCGACGACACGGTCGTCGAGCGCGTCTGCGAGGCGGTCTGGGGCGGCATGGGCATGATCTTCCTGCACTCCGCCCACTTCTCCAAGCCGTTCAAGCGGCTGATGGGCGCGCCCTGCAACCTCACCTGGCGCGAGGCGGGTGAGCGCGAGCGGCTGTGGGTGACCTCCCGCAACCACCCGATCGCGGCCGGAATCGACAATTATTTCGAGCTCGAGAACGAGGAAATGTACGGCGAGCCCTTCGGCGTGCCGGAGCCTCTGGAGACCGTGTTCGTCAGCTGGTTCCAGGGCGGCGAGGTGTTCCGCTCCGGCCTCACCTACAAGCGCGGCGCGGGCAATGTCTTCTACTTCCGCCCCGGCCACGAGACCTACCCGACCTATCACAACGAGAATGTGCTGAAGGTCATCACCAATGCGGTGCACTGGGCCCACAACCCGGCCGCGCGCGTTGCGGATCCGACCGATGCGCCGAACGTCCCCGTCGACAAGGCCCCGGAAAAGATCGAGGAACGCGGCGAGACGCTGCACGCGGCCGGCGAGGCCGGGTTCCGGTAAGGGCGGTTTCGCAAACGGAGATCGCCCCTTGCTCCAACCGGTCTCCCCCCTTGAGGGGGAGATGTCGCGAAAGCGACAGAGAGGGGTAAAGGGTGCAAGCCCTAAAAGCCGCAATCGCGTGCTCTTTGAAAGGAGGCGCCCCCCTCTGTCCCTGCCGGGGCATCTCCCCCTCAAGGGGGGAGATTGATGGGAGCAAGGTCCTCAAACACCAGAAAAACACTGGGCGATACGCCCAATTCGGGAGACCGATGAGATGAAGAAGACGAAAAAACCGGTGCGCGTGCTGATCGTCGGCACGGGCGGCATGGCGCGGGTGCATGCGCAGTCGTTCAATGAGATGGAAGGCGTTGAGGTTGTCGGCGGCGTCGATACCCGGCCGGACATACTGAAGACTTTCTGCGACAAGCATGGCATTCCCGGCCGTTATGCCTCGCTTGCCGAGGCGCTGGAACAATGCGACTTCGATGCCGCCTCCAATGTCACGCCGGACGGCATTCACTATGCCACCACCATACCGCTCATCGAGGCCGGCAAGCATGTGCTCTGTGAAAAGCCGCTGAGCACGTCCTACGAATTCGCGGCCGAGATGGCGGCGAAGGCGAAGGAAGCGGGCGTGGTCAACATGATCAACCTTTCCTACCGCAATGTCGCGGCGCTTCAGAAGGCCGCGGAACTGGTGGCCGAGGGCGCCATCGGCACGGTGCGCCATTTCGAGGCCTCCTACCTGCAGAGCTGGCTCACCCAGGCCGCATGGGGCGACTGGCGCACGGAGCCCGGCTGGCTGTGGCGGCTTTCGACCGAACACGGCTCCAAGGGCGTGCTCGGCGATGTCGGCATCCACATCATCGACTTTGCCACCTACATCGCCGGTGTCGCGCCGGAATCCGTATCCTGCCGCACGGCGGTGTTCGGCAAGGCGGAGGGCGGCAGGATCGGCGAATACACACTCGACGCCAATGACAGTTTCGTGATGCATCTGAAGCTCGCCAACGAGGCAATCGGCACGATTTCCGCCACCCGCTTCGCCTCCGGCCACCACAACGACCTGAGGCTGCGCATCTATGGCGATCTCGGCGGGCTGCAGGTTCTGTTCGAGCAGGAGCAGAGCATTCTGCGCGGCTGCATCGGTCCGGAAGCGATGCTGGAGGAGACCTGGACGGACATCGAATGCCCGAAGGTTCCGACAATCTACGACCGCTTCATTGCCGCAATCCGTGGCGAGGAACCGGCCGAGCCGACCTTCGAACGCGGTGCGGAACTCCAGCAGGTTCTCGACCTTGCCGGCCGCTCGCAGGACATGGATTGCCGTTCTCTGACGCTGGAACCGGTGGAAGAAACAATCGCCGCCGTTTGACAAGCATACCCGCCAGCCGTCGCTGGCGGGTATGTTTACGGGCAGTCTTGGTCTCAGAAAGAACAAGCGCAGCGCGCGGGCGGAATGGATGATATGGCGGTTGAACGCGGCCGCTATCGTGGCGACCGGGTCGGGCTTTGAAGGAAGCCTCCCGACTGATTGGATGGTGCCGTTGCACCTCACCCTTCAGACAGGGCTTCCAGGTGGCTGATCGGGAAAAACCTTCGCCATGAGCCGTTTGTCAGCGGCTTGGCGCGTTTTGACGCATGAGAGTATCGACAAGACTCGACATTGCGTTCGTTTTTCGACATGCTTGCTTAATCGTTTAATCAAGTCATGATCTGAATGCAGCAGCGCGCGCCCAAACTGACCGAGATCGCGGAACGGCTGGATATTTCCGCCGCGACTGTCTCCAATGCGCTCTCCGGCAAGGGGCGGGTTTCGGCGGATCTTGCAAAACGGATACGGCAAACGGCGGACGAACTGGGCTATGTGCCGAGTTTGTCGGCGCGCGCGCTGCGCACCGGGCAGACCGGCGTCATCGGCCTTGTCCTGCCCGATATCGGTAATCCGCTGTTCCCGCAGATCGCACAGGCGATTGAAAACGCGGCTACCGATGCCGGGCTCGGCGTTCTGATTGCGGATTCACGCGGCAGCATCAAGGCGCAGACGGAAGCAATCCGGCATTTGAAGGATCACGGCGTTGACGGCATGATCGTGGTGCCGCGGCGCGGCACGCGCGTCAGCGATATCGGTTGTCCGGTGGCGATGATCGATTCTCCTTCGACCCCGGGCAATACGGTTTCTGCCGATCACTGGGGCGGTGGTTTTCTTCTAGGCGAGCATTTGGCCGCCCTTGGTCACCGGAAAATCCTGCTGATCGGCAATCATCGCAATTCCATTGTTCAAAACGACAGGCTTGGAGGCGTGCGCGCTGCCCTTGCCGCCGCCACGACAAAGACGATCTGGCTCGACAGCCCGTCGATGGCGGCAGGAAATGGGTTCGACGCGACGCAGTGGTATGAGGATGGCTTTACCGCCTTTGTGACCGTCTCCGACCTTCAGGCGCTGAAGGTGCTCACCCATCTGCAAAATGCCGGGATCGGCGTTCCGGCCATGGCGTCGGTCTCCGGCTTTGACGATCTGATGTTTGCAAGCGTCGTCACCCCGGCGCTGACCACCGTGCGGATGGATATGCCTGCGGTCGCCGACATTGCGATTGCCGCGCTCAAACAGGCGATCGAGACGAGATCCGATGCCGACGGTCAGACCGTGAAGGCTGCCCGCGACCGCGTTCCCATGACCCTTGTCGTCCGCCGTTCAACCGGACCGGCGCAACAAGAAGAAGGCAAGAAGCCTGCTTTTGCAAAAACCTCGGAAGGAGAACTGAACCAATGAAGAAACTGATGATGACCGCCACAGCCGCGGCTCTGGCGCTTTCGGCCGGAACCGCCTCAGCCGCCGACAAGACGCTGACGATTTCCGTCTATGCTTTCGCGCAGGATGCCTTCAAAGAGATCGTCTACGATCCGTTCGAAGAAGTCTGCGGCTGCGACATTGTTGTTGAAACCGGCAACAGCGTTGAACGTCTGGCCAAGATGGAGGCCAACAAGCAGAGCCCCGTCGTCGATATGGCCGTCATGTCGATGGCCGATGCGCTTTCGGCCTCGCGCGCGGGGCTGATCGCCGATATCGACTATGCGAAGCTGTCCAATTACGACAAGCTTTACGATATCGCCAAGGATCCCAATGGTGACGGCAAGAGCGTCGGCTACACCTTTTACGCCACATCGATCGCCTACCGCTCCGACAAGGTTTCAATCGACAGCTGGGACGATCTGTTGAGCCCGGAACTGGCTGGCCGCGTCGCGTTTCCCAATGTCACCACCAATCAGGGCCCGCCAGCGCTTTATATGCTCGGCAAGGCCATCGGCAATGACGATTACGATCTGACGGCGCCGATTGATGCGGTTGCCGAGCATCGCGACGATTTCGTGACCTTTTATGTGCGCTCCTCGCAGCTGGCACAGCTGATGCAGCAGGAAGAAATCTGGGCCGCGCCGATCGGTCGTTTCGCCTGGGGCGGGTTCACCGATATGGGTTTCCCAGTCGAATGGGCCACACCGAAGGAAGGCCAGACCGGGGGCCTCAATGTCATGGTCATGACCAAGGACAGCGGCCACGAAGATCTGGCGATGCAGTTCATGGATTTCTGGCTGTCGACCGATGTGCAGACCAAGCTTGCCGAGGCGCTGGTGGACAGCCCGGCCAACAAGGAGGTCGTGGTTTCCGACGCGGTTGCGGATAACCTCACCTATGGCGCGGAAACGGCTGATAACCTCCATCTTCTGCCCTCCGAAGTGCTGCTGGATAACCGCGATATGTGGCTTGAGCAGTGGAATGAAAAAGTCGGCCAGTAAGGCTGGCTGAAACCGGCAGACCTTGTCCCGTCCGGGTCTGTTCTATGCACGGCGGCGATTGCGCCGCCGTGCTGTTTGACAAGAGAAAGTTACCTCATGTTTCAAAGCCGCGTTGAGGCCATGGCGCTTGTCCTGCCGGCAGCCCTTTTCGCCGGAGTGGTGTTTCTGGTTCCGGTCGTGGTGCTTTTGGCGCAGGGCGTGCATATCGACGGCCAGTGGACGCTTTCGGCCTATGCCGATTTCTTCTCGAAATCGCTGAACCGCACCGTCTTTTTTCGCACGCTGAGACTGGCCGCACTGGTGACCGTCATTGCCGCCATCATCGGCTATGCCGCGGCCTATGCCACCGTCAGCCTGCCGGAGAAAAGCAAGGGCCGGATGATCGGGCTGATCGTCCTGCCGCTGATGATTTCGCCGGTGGCGCGCACCTATGCCTGGATCGTGCTTCTGGGGCGCACTGGTATCATCAACAAGGCGCTGGTCGGTCTCGGGCTTTCGGATGAGCCGATCCGCTTTCTCTTTACCGAAACGGCCGTGACCATCGGCCTGTTGCAGCTTTTCCTGCCGCTGATGATCATTGCGCTGATTTCCGCTCTGGAAAACATGCCGCGCGATGCCGTGCCGGCGGCCCGTGTTCTGGGCGCCAACTGGTTTCAGGTGTTCTGGAAGGTGATCCTGCCGCTCACCCGCGAGGGGCTGATCATCGGGGGAACGCTGGTCTTCACCGGTTCCATGACCGCCTATATCACGCCCGCCATTCTCGGTGGCTCCAAGGTGCTGATGCTGGAAACGCTGCTCTATCAGCGCGTGACCGTCGCCAATGATCTGGTCTCGGCCAGTGTGATTGCCTTCATCCTGATGGCCATGGCCTTTTCCGCCAACTTCCTGCTCAAGAAAATCGCATCTGCGCGAGGTGGGAAATGAGATCGAAATTCTTCATCTTCCTGCCGCTGGCGCTGACGCTCGTCTTTCTGATCGGCCCGTTCATCGTCATTGTCATGGCGGGTCTTTCCTCCGGCAATAATCTCGCCTTTCCGCCGCCGGGGCTTTCGCTGAAATGGGTGATCAAGGTTTTCTCTGTCGAGAGCTTCCGGGACAGCTTCGCCATGTCGATGTTTCTGGCGATCTTCGGCACGCTGGCGGCGCTGATCCTCGGCATTCCGGCGTCCTATGCCATGTCGCGCTACAAGGTGCCGGGCGCGGAAACCGTGCGGCTGATCGTCTCCTCGCCGATCATCGTGCCGGGCATTATCGTCGGTCTGGCGTTGCTGCGCTATTTCGTCGTGCCGCTGTCGCTGTCAATCACGCTGGCGCTGTTCGTCGCCCATACGGCGCTGATCCTGCCCTATGCGGTGCGCGTGGTTTCGGCCAGCCTCAACAATCTGCGTTCCGATATCGAAGAGGCCGCGATCCTGCTGGGCGCGAGCCGGGCGGGGGCGTTTTTCCGCGTGGTGCTGCCCAATATCCGGGGCGGCGTGCTCTCGGCTTTCATTCTCGGCTTCGTGACGAGTTTCAATCAGGTGCCGGTATCGCTGTTTCTGTCGGGGCCAGGCGTGCGCACGCTGCCCATCGATATGATCGGCTATATGGAAACCACCTACGATCCATCCGTCGCCGCACTCGCCGCACTTCTTGCTTTCCTCTCGATCGGCATTGTGTTTGTCGCCGAGCGTTTTCTGGGCTTTACCCGCTATGTCTGACCAAACTCTGCTTTCCCTGAACAACCTGTCGCTGTCCTACGGCAAGAACACCGTCGTCGAGCGGCTCAACCTTGAAATTGCCCGGGGAGAACTGATCGCCCTTCTTGGCCCTTCCGGTTGCGGCAAGACGACGACCATGCGCGCCATTGCCGGCCTGATGGCGCCGTCGGGCGGCAAGATCGTTCTGGATGGCCGCGATGTCACCCGTGTTCCGCCGAACAGGCGCGAGGTTGGGCTGATGTTTCAGTCCTATGCGCTTTTCCCACATCTTTCGGTATTTGAGAATGTCGCCTTCGGGTTGAAACTGAAGGGAATGCGCGGTTCGGACCTTTCTGCCCGCGTGAGTGAAGGCTTGAGCGCTGTCGGTCTTGGCGATTATGCCGACCGGCGCCCGGCCGATCTTTCCGGCGGTCAGCAGCAGCGCGTGGCCCTTGCCCGCTCGCTGGTGATGGACCCGAAAGTGCTGCTTCTCGATGAACCGCTTTCAAACCTCGATGCGCGTCTCAGACTTGAAATGCGCACCGAGCTTCAGCGGGTGCAGAAGGCCAACGACCTGACGATGGTTTTCGTCACCCACGACCAGTCCGAAGCCCTGTCTCTGGCCGACCGGATCGTTGTGATGAAAGATGGCGCCATCGAGCAACTCGGAACGCCGGAGGATATCTATAACCGTCCCGAATCCGCCTTCGTTGCCGATTTCGTCGGCTTTGAAAACATTTTCACGGTTGAAGGCGGCAAGCTCAAAGGCAAGGGCGAAGCCTTCTCACTTCCCGAGCCGCTTCCTGCGGATGCAAAAGGTCTGGCATGGCGGCCGCGTTTCGTGCGCCTTGGCGAAGGGGCATTCACCGGTACGGTGATCGGCGCGGCCTTTGTCGGTCAGATGCGCGAATATGTGCTGGAAACGCCGCTCGGTCACATCAAGGTCGATGTGGATGCGAGCGAACCGGCACATAGCCTGGGCCAAGACCTCGCCTTCGATCTTCGGGTCGAAGACGCCGTTGTCCTGAAACGATAGGCGGCGATCATGGGCGTCTGGATCGACACGGATATGGGGTTTGACGACATCGCCGCCATCCTCACCGTTCGGGCAAGCGGCGAGAAGATCGACGGCCTGTCGCTGACCTTCGGCAACACGACACTGGCCAAGGTCTGCAGCAATGCTGCCTCGGCGGCAAAGGTTTTCGACTGGACCTTTCCGATCCATGCCGGGGCTGGCCGGGCGGTGATGGGCAATGTTGAAACCGCAGCCTCGATCCTCAGCGATGCCGGCATGCCGACGGCGGGACTCAGCCTTCCGGAAGCGACACTTCCGCCATCCGATCCGGCCTTCGTTGCCCTTTGCAACTGGCTTTCGAAGGACGACGGAGAAAAACGCATTCTGGCACTTGGCCCCTTGACCAATATCGCAGCCCTTTGTCTGGCACGGCCGGACCTTGCAGGCCGGATCAGCGAGATCCTCTGGATGGGGGGCGGCGTCACCAGTGGCAACCACACCGCATCGGCGGAGTTCAATGCGTTGGCTGATCCCGAGGCCGCCGCCATCATCCTGTCGCGCGGCATCCCCTTCGTCATGGCGGATCTCGATTTCTGCCGCAAGGTTACGATCAATGCGGACGATGTGGCGGCGCTGCGCGCTGAAAACGGCAGGAACGCACCGCTTCTGGCCGATTTGACGGAAGGTTTTCTCAACATAGCCGCAAAGCGCGGTCGCACAGAAATGGCGTTTTTTGATCCTGCGGCGGCAGTGGCTTTCTGTCACCCGTCGCTTGTTTCCCTGCAGCCGGTGCATCTGGCCTTTGAAACGGCCGGACACATCACACGCGGGCGCAGTGTTGTCGAAACCCGCGCCCACAAGCTGGCGCCGGAGACAAGCTTCAACGCCTCGATCATCACCGAGGTTGATGCCAATGCCGCGCATGACACGATCATGGGCGCATTGCAGGCGGAGGCACGGCGATGAAAAGCATTGACGATCCCGCCATGCGCGCCGCAGCGGTTGAAGCTGCCCGTGGTGAGCGGCCATTCGATCTCATGATTTCCGGCGGCACAGTGGTGGATGTCGCGACCGGCGAGCTGAGGCAGGCCGATGTCGGCCTTTCCGGCGGGCTGATTGCGGCGGTTATGCCGCCCGGAGCGCGCCGTGACGCTGCGGAAACCATTGATGCAGGCGGGGCCTTCGTCTCGCCGGGGCTGATCGACATGCACATGCATGTCGAAAGCTCGATGGCGACGCCTGCGACCTATGCCAAAGCCGTTCTGCCGCGCGGCGTGACGACCATTGTCTGGGATCCGCATGAACTGGCCAATGTCGCCGGTGTTCCTGCTGTCGACTGGGCGATTGAGGCAGCCCGTGACATGCCGCTCGAGGCGATCATTCTGGCGCCCTCCTGCGTGCCGTCAGCGCCGGGGCTGGAACGCGCAGGCGCGGATTTCGGGCCGGAAACGGTCGCCGGACTTCTTGCAAGACCGGAAATCGGTGGCATCGCCGAAGTCATGAATATGGCAGGCGTGATCAGCGGCAGTCCGCGCATGAGCGCAATCGTCAATGCCGGGCTTCATGCACAAAAGCCGGTTTTCGGCCATGCGCGTGGGCTTTCCGGCGAAAGGCTTGCCGCCTTCATCAGTGCCGGCGTTTCATCCGATCATGAGCTGACATCGGGCGATGATCTGCTTGAGAAGCTGCGCGCCGGGCTGACAATCGAGTTGCGCGGCTCTCATCCTTATCTCTTCGATGGCTTCATTGAGGCCTTGAAGAACCTGCCGGTCTGGCCGCAAACACTGACGCTTTGTACCGACGATGTGTTCCCGGATGATCTTCTGGGACAGGGCGGTCTTGATGCCCTGATCCGCGCGCTGGTTGCAGGTGGGCTGTCACCGGTTCAGGTTCTGCAGGCGGCGACGCTGAATGCAGCACGGCGACTGCACCGCGATGATCTGGGCCTTGTTGCCGCAGGACGGCGCGCCAATATCGCGATTTTCGAGGACCTGGAAACGTTTAATACCCGCCATGTGATTGTGGATGGCAAGGTCATTGCCTCTGACGGGTGCCTCATTGCTGCCGATTCCGATCATCCTTCCGACATGCTCAGGGGCTCCATGAAGGTTGAACCGCTTTCGGCGGGTGATTTCAGCGTGAAGGCAGAGGGCGCGCGCGTCGAGGTTGCCACCATCGACCAGCCGCGGTTTACCCGCTGGGGCAAGGCGGAGGCGGATGTTCAGAACGGATTTGTCGTGCCGCCGGATGGTTCCACGCTGATCAGCGTCGTCCACCGCCATGGCAAAGCAGCAGCAGCGCCGAAAACCGGGTTTCTGCGTGGATGGGGAGAATGGCGGGGCGCTTTCGCAACCACGGTTTCGCATGACAGCCATAACCTGACGGTCTTTGGCCGAACCCCCCAGGATATGGCGGTGGCCGCCAACGCACTGATCGAGAGCGGCGGCGGCATGGTCGTGGTGGCTGACGGCAAGGTGAAAGCACTGCTTGCCCTGCCGCTGCTGGGCCTGATCTCGGATGCACCGCTTGAAGATGTTGCCCGTGATTTCGAGGCCGTGCGCAAGGCCGCCGGAACAATCGTTGACTGGGAGCCGCCTTATCTCACCTTCAAGGCGCTGGTCGGCGCAACGCTTGCCTGCAATGCCGGTCCGCACCAGACCGATATGGGCATCGCTGATGTGGCGGCTGGCATTGTTCTGGAAAGCCCTGTGCTGCGGCGGATTTTCTAGCCGGCCTTGATTGGCAGTTCGGTCTCTGTCAGCCGCACCCAGTAGGCCGCGCCGTGGCCGATGGCGTCATCGTTGAAATCATAGGCCGTGTTGTGGTGCAAAGCGCCGTCCACGGCGGGACCATTGCCAAGCCAGACATAGCAACCTGGCACCTCATGGCCGAAAAAGGCGAAGTCGTCGCCGGCGGTCGATGGCGGAAAGGCCGTGCGCACTTTTTCACCGAAGACGGTTTCCGCGGCCCTGAGTGCCGTTTGCGTCGGTTCTTTTGCATTGACGACCGGCGGAATGCGGCGAGTGAACCGATACTCGGCCTCAATGCCGAAAGAGGCCGCCATGCCGTGGGCCAGCCGTCCGATTTCCTCTTCCAGCTGGTCGCGGGTTTCGGGCGAATAGGCGCGCGCCGTGCCGCCAATCTTCACAATATCGGGAATCACGTTCAGCGCATTCGGATCACCGGCTTCGACCGAACAGGCCGAGACGACCGCAGGCTGAAGCGGATCGACCACACGTCCGACAATCGTCTGCAGCGCTGCGATGAAATGGCCGGAAGCCGTCACCGGATCACGTCCCAGATGCGGCTTGGCGCCGTGGGTGCCGGTGCCCTTGAACGTGACGCGCCAGCTGTCGGAGGAGGCCAGTTGCGCGCCTTCCACCACGGCCATTTCATCGACATCGAGCCCCGGCATATTGTGCAGGCCGTAAACGGCATCGCAGGGAAACAGCTTGAAAAGCCCGTCCTCGACCATCTTCTTCGCGCCGCCGCGGCCCTCTTCGGCCGGCTGAAAGATGAAATGAACCGTGCCGGAGAAGTCCTTCGTCCGCGCCAGGTAGCGCGCCGCCGCCAGCAGCATCACCGTGTGTCCGTCATGGCCGCAGGCATGCATCTTGCCGGGAACGGTACTTTTATAGGGGCGGTCTGCCGTTTCCGGCATGGCAAGCGCATCCATATCGGCCCTCAGGCCGATGGCGCGATTGCCGTCGCCAGCCTTCAGCGTGCCGACAACGCCCGTGCCGCCAAGCCCGCGATGAACCGCAATGCCGTCTTCGCCGAGCAGCCTGGCGACGATCTCGCTGGTCCTGTGCTCCTCAAAACCAAGCTCGGGATGGGCGTGCAGATCCTGACGCAGCGACCGCCAGAAGGCGTGATCACTCATGATCTCGGAAAGAACCGGTGTCGCGCGATTATCCTGTGCAGTCATCCTCTTAAAAGCCTTTCGGAGTGTTTCTCTAAATTCCGTAACGAGATTTGTACGGCCTAGATCGCCTTTTAAGCGGTATCAACGCGAATAGCGAGGTGCTGCAGTACGGTCACTTCTCGCGAAACCTGTCGCTTGATGGTTCACGATACGCAGTCGTGGCGCGACGAAGGTCAGCAAGGTTCTGATGCGGGTGGGTATGGCTTAGCCCAAGCCTGGCGTCGCAAAGGCACGGTTAATCGCTGCTTTTTTGCAGTCCGGAGAGTTCGAACAGCATTTCGTGAATGGCGGATGCATTGAGGTCGCCGAGGCCCTTGTTGTTGGCCGCGGCATAGAGCTCTCCGATCAGGGTCGTTAACGGTACCGGAACATCCTGGCTGCAGGCAAAGGCCCGAACCAGGCGGGTGTCCTTAAGCATGTGGCGCAGATAAAAGCTTGGCGCATAATCGCCGGCAAGGGTTGCTCGTCCGACATTGCGGATCAGAAGAGAACTGTAGTCCGTCACGTCGAAGACGCCCATGACGGCATCGCCGTTAAGCCCGGCCTTGCGGGCGAGCGACAGGGCTTCGCCGAGCGACTCCATTTGGGCCGCCACCAGCAGATTGCCGACGAGCTTCATCATCGCGCCGCTGCCGGGCGGTCCCATATGGTGCACGGTCGCTGCGAGCGGTTCCAGGACCGGGACCAAACGATCAAACGCTTTTCGGTCGCCGCCACAGACGAAATCGAGCTTTCCGGCCCAGGCTTCGCCCTTGCTTCCGAAAACCGGCGTATCAAGGTAGGTGGCATTGCGTTCAGCTATCGCAGTTGCAATCGATCGCGTCAGTTCGGGATCTGTTGTTGTTGCATCTGCGACCATGGTGCCCCCTGCAATATTGGCGACGATGCCGTCGTCGCCAAAATAGACGGCTTTCTGGGCGTCCGGTCCCGTCAGGCAGACCATGACGAGTTCGCAACCCGTTATGGCCTCCGCGATGGTGCTCTTTCGCACTGCGCCAGCAAGCGTCTCGGGCAGATCGAAGGCGGTGCGGTTCCAGACCTTGATCTCGTGACCGGCTTTGAGAAGGTTGTGAACCATCCCCTGGCCCATGGTTCCGAGCCCGATATAGGCAATTTTCATCGCGTCCTCCTTCAAAACGGGGTGTCTGTCCGGACGCGGCGATTGGCGCCCGGGTTCAATGGCGGGTCGAAGCCTGCGGTATTTTCAGCCCGCGTGGACCGTTGCCGTCATCGACTGGATGATGAACAGGCCGACAGTCGCGCCGGCATCCTGCAGGCCCTTCGACTTCTCCTGGAAGGCGGCGGCCTTGCCGTGCTGCGCGACCATGGTCTTGGTGTTCTCCAGAGCATCGCTCGCGGCCTCGACGGCTTTGGTCATCGCTTGTGGCAGGGCTAAATCCTGCGCGGCCGAGGTTTCGAGGCTCGAGGCGATGGGCTCCAGTACATCGAGCACGGTCTTGTCGCCCACCTTGGCCTTGCCGCGCTGGGCGACGCCGTCGCTGTAGGCGCGCCAGAAGGCGGCCATTTCCGCAGTGCCGATGGCGTCCACGCCGTCCAGCGCCTTGCTGGCGCGCAGAAAGCCCGTGGCCATCAATGTACCCATTGTCGAAGGTGCAGCCTTGGCCATCGCCATGCCGGCGTCCTTCAGATAGGTGGCGATGGCGGGTTCGGTTTCGGCGGCGACGGCTTCATGGGCAGCGGCGAAGGCTTTGCTCATCGTCAGCCCCAGATCGCTGTCGCCCACCTTGCCGTCGAGCGCGATCAGAAAGTCACGCTTGTCCGCAAAGAAGGCGGCAAGGCCAGCGAAGACGTCGAGCATGTGTTCGGTGTTGATCTGATCCATGATAACCTCCGTCAGCCCTTGAGGCGGGTAAAAAACGGTGTATTGGCAGCGGCGCCGATCAGCCGGTCGAGCTCGTCGTCGAGCTTCATGAGCGAGATCGAGGCGCCCGCCATTTCCATCGCGGTTGCATATTCGCCGATGAAGACATGTTTGGCGGCGATGTTGCGGTCGGACAGGCGTTGTGCGACACGACGGTAGAGGATGTAGAGTTCCTCGCGAGGGGTGCCGCCAAGACCGTTGACCAGAACGGCGACATCACCGCTTTCATAAAGGTTCTCGGCAAACAGACGCTCCATCAGCGCGTCGACCACGTCGTCGGCGGGTTCGAGGTCGCGGCGGCTGATGCCTGGTTCGCCGTGAATGCCCATCCCGATTTCCATTTCGGTTTCGCCGATCTCGAATGTCGGGTGGCCGATTTCCGGCACGATGCAGCTTGACAGCGCGACGCCCATCGTACGGGTGTTGAGGCGAGCCTTTTCGGCAATGCGGGTGACCTCGTCGAGGTCGAGCCCTTCCGCAGCCGCGGCGCCCGCGGCCTTGTAGACGAAGAAAATGCCGGCAACGCCGCGCCGCTTGTGCTCTTCCCCGATCACGGAGGATGCCGCGTCGTCATTGCCGACGACCGAGGTCACGCGGATGTCTTCGAATTCCGCAAGTTCCGCCGCCATGTCGAAATTGATGATATCGCCGGTGTAATTGCCGTAGACATAAAGAACGCCGGCGCCCTGATCGATATATTTGGTGACTTCGAGCATCTGCTCGGCGCTCGGGGACTGGAATATGCCGCCGACCGCGCATCCGTCCAGCATGCCATCGCCCACATAGCCGAGGAAGAGCGGCAGGTGACCGGATCCGCCGCCGGTGGCGATGCCGACCTTGCCCGGCTTCGGCGTTGCCGTCACCAGGCAGTGCTTGTCGTTTGCGGCATAGGTCACGGCAGGATGAGCAAGGTAGATCCCCTCCAGCATTTCCTCGACGACGTTTTCCGGTTTGTTGATGAATTTTTTCATGGGACTACGCTTTCCTGAGAAATAGGCATTACGATTTTCGCTGTTGCGCCATGAAGAACGCAGCGGCGAGAAGAATGAAGAAGCCGATGACGAAACGCTGCCAGGTGCTGGGGATGCCGACCATGACGAGCACATTGTTCAAGACGGTGACCAGCAACACGCCGAGGATCGTTCCGAGCACCGTGCCGGTGCCGCCCGTGATGCGGGCGCCACCGAGCACGACCGCGGCGATCACGCTGATTTCGCTGCCGACCAGGTCGAAAGGATTGGCCAGTCGATTGCTGGACACATGAATGATCCCCGCCAGGCCCGCCAGCGCGCCGGCATAGCCGAACAGAAAGAGCTGCACCGTTTTCAGATTGTATCCCAGCCGTTCGGCAATGGCGCTGTTGCCGCCGATCGCGAAAATGGCGCGGCCCATCAGGGTTCTGTTGAGGATCCACCAGGTGAGAACGGCGGCTGCGGGCAGGGCGAGGAAATAGATCGGAAGGGTGATGACCGCGCCGTTGGCATTGGTGAACTGGAGCAGCGGCGCCCGACCGAACTCGATCATCTGCGGCGGCAGGTCCATGATCCAGACCGTGCCGATGAAGGCGAGCAGGATGCCGCGGAACAGGTATTGCGTTCCGATCGTGATGATCAGCGAGGGGACCCGCAGGTGATAGGCCAGTATGCCGTTCACGAAACCGAGCAGCATGCCGCCGATGGTGGCGATGAACACGATGAGCGGCATTGGCATGCCGGGAAAATGGTTCACGGTGAAGAGCGTGACCGAATACATGGACAGGGCGGCAATCGCGGTAAAGGATACATCGATACCGCCAGCCGCGAGAATGACGAACACGCCAAGCGCGAACAGTCCCATCACGACGCTGGCGCGTCCGATATCGATCAGTGACGATGCCTGAAGAAAGTTCGGATTGATCACGGAGACGATCACGCAGATCGCCACCAGCAGCGTGAGCGTGATCAGTTCGGGATGGTTCTTCAGGAAGTGACGGAAGCTGAACCCGCCCTCGGCAACCTTCTGCTGCGCTTTGTTGCGTTCGATTTCGACGGATGTCATCGCGCCACCTCCAGTTCGGGTGCCGTCATTGTGCGGTAGAGAATATCTTCGTCGGCGGCTTCGGCGTCGTAACTCTTGACCACCTTGCCGCCGAACATGACGAGGATGCGGTCGCAGTTCTGCAGGAGTTCCGGCAGGTCATCGCTGACAACAATCAGGCCCATGCCTGCCTCTGCCAGGGATTGGATGGCGCGGTAGATCGTGTCTTTCGATCCGACATCGACGCCCACTGTCGGTCCGTGCAGGACCAGGAGTTTCGGCAGGATCGAAAGCCAGCGCCCGATGAGAACCCTCTGCTGGTTTCCTCCAGACAGTGAGCCGACGGGCATGTCGATATCACTCGTGTTCAGTCGCATCTGCCTGGAAAGGTCCTCGGCAAGCGCGCGTCCTTTCTGGTTGTCGATCACGCCAAACCTGTTTGCAAGCCGCGCGACCACGAGAGCGATCTCGTTGTCGAGAATGGACTTCTCCAGAAACAACCCTTCATCGAGCCGGTCCTCGGGGACATAGCCGATGCCATGGCGGATGGAGTCGGACGGACGGCGGATATGAAGCTCTTCGCCGTCAAGCCTCAGCGTCCCGCCCGTTGCCGGATGCACGCCGGAGATTGCCATGGCCAGCTCGTTGCGCCCAGAATCGGCCAGCCCGGTAATGCCGAGAATCTCGCCCTTTCTAAGTGACAGATTGACATTCTCGAAGCCTCTGCCCGAAAGACGATCGGTGGACAGAAGTTCATCCGGCTGCGGTTTTGCCGCTCGGTAACGGATCGCCTCGATCTCGCGCCCGGTCATCAGCTCGGAAATTTGCGATTTTGTAAAATTCTCGAGCGGCCCCTGGGCGACGGATTCACCGTCGCGGAATATGATGGCCTGACCGCCGATCCGGTAACATTCATCGAGTTTGTGGGTCACAAACAGGACGGCGATATTGTCGTTTCGCAGTCTGTTGACCACGGTGATCAGCTTTTCGACCTCGCGCCGCGTCAGCGATGTCGTGGGTTCGTCCATGATCACCAGCTTGGCGTTTGTGGCAATGGCGCGGGCGATCGCGACCAGTTGCCTTTGCGCCAGCGGCAAGTCCGAAACGACGGTTGACAGGAAGGCGCGGGTGGTCGGCAATTCGACGGCCTCAAGGGCGCGCGTCGCGGTTTCCCGCAGCCGCGAACGATCGAAAAGGCGTGCCAGCCGGCCGCCGCCCATGACGAGCTGCTCGCTGAGGGCGACATTTTCCGCCACGCTCAGATTGGGAATGAGGGACAGGTCCTGATAGACCGTTTCGATGCCGGCGCTGAGAGACCGGATCGGCGTGAGCATATTGTGCTTCTCGCCATCCAGGATGATCGCGCCTTCACTCGGCGCGATCGCGCCGGACATGACCTTGATAACCGTGCTCTTGCCGCAGCCGTTCTCGCCGAGAAGATGATAGGCTTCGCCAAGACGGATCGACATGTCGACGCCGCGCAGCGCATGAACGCCACCGTAGCGCTTGTGAATGCCGCGCAGCTCCAGAAAAGGCTCTTCTGACGAGGATGATCCTGACACGCTCGCGCTCCTTCTTCAATTGATCATGATGCCTGCAGTCGGCCAGGCTTCGCGTGGCCGGGGCGTTCGAAAAGCGCCCCGGCCTGCTCGGGAGGTCAACAGATCAGAAGTAGACGTCCTTGTATGTGTCCTTGTCGGCAAGGACCATGCCATTGCCGATGGCGAGAAGGCCGTCGCCGGCGCCCTTGGTGACGGTGATGCTGTGATAGCCGTCGACGCCGAGATCCATGCCGTCAACGATTTCTTCGCCGGCCAGCAGTTTCTGAGCGGCGGCATTCATTGCCATGCCCGCCTTCATCGGATCCCAGAAACCGATCGCCGTGATGGCGCCGGATTCCAGATAGGGAGCGGACGGCGCGGGCAGGCCGGTGCCGACGAGGCATACCTTGCCGGCAAGTCCGGCTTCCTCGATGGCGCGACCGACGCCGAGAACGTCGTTGCCGGCGGAGGTCTGGAAACCCTTGATGTCAGGATATTTGCGCAGAATTTCCTTGGCTTTCTCGTAGGTGCCATTGGCATCGTCGAAGGATTCGTTGTTCGGATCGACAAGCTCCATGCCGGGATATTTCTTGGCGTTTTCCTCGCCGGCGCCCACCCACTGCATGTGGGTGCGGCTGCCCAGCGAGCCGACAAAGGTCGTCCATTTGCCTTCGCCGCCCATGCATTCGGCAAGGCGTTCGTTGAGCGCGGTGCCGTAGCTGTCGTTGTCGAAGGCCTCGATGTCGACCATGGTATTGCGCTGGTTGTCGGCCTCGTGGGTGACGACGATAACGCCGCGGTCCATGGCCCGCTTCAGCGTGCCCTCGATGACGACCGGGTCCATCGGCACGACGGCCAGAGCGTCGACGCCCTTGGCGATCAGGTCCTGAATGATCTGGAGCTGCTGCGCCGCGTCGGCGGTGGCCGGGCCGTAGCCTTCGGCGACGACTTCCGGGTGCTCGGACTGATATTCCTCAACACCCGTATTCATGCGATCAAACCACGGAATCCCGCTGATCTTGAACACGGTGGCGATAACGGGTTTGTCGTCCTGTGCGGCTGCCATGCCGGTTGCGCCCGCGAGCGCGGTTGCAGCCATAAGGGTTGCGACGGCGACTGTTTTGAAATGCTTTCTCATTCTTTCCTCCAATTTTCCCTCCGTTTCCATGACCGTCCACGCGAGGGAATGCGAACGGCCGGAGCGCCTCAACAGTGAGTGTGCAGCGATGCTCCTGAAACCTGCATCCTTTGATCAGGGGCGGCGCGATTTGCGCCCCGAATCCGTTTCGACTAGCGGCGGCCTCCCGGGAACAGATAGCTGACCAGGTCGTGGCGGCCGACGATCAGGAAGGCGAGCAGCAACGCGCCCCAGGCAAAATCCCGGACGAAGTTCGAGAAGCCGCCGAAATTCAGAAGGCTCGACATGAGCTGCAATGCGATCGCCGACAGCACGACGCAGATGATGCGTCCATACCCGCCCTGAGGGCGAACCCCCGCCATGACTGCCACGAGAATGGCGATCAGCAGATACGACGTACCGTAGTCCCATTTTACATTGACATTGCGTGCGGCGATGATGACCCCGGCAATACCGGCGAGCAGACCGCTCAGCATATAGGTCGTCGTGATCACCGCACGCTTGGGAAACCCGGCGAAGGTGGCGGCCTTCAGGTTCGAGCCGCCGAGCATCAGCCACTTGCCATAGGGCGTAAAGCGTACGGCAAGTCCGATCACCGTTGCGACGGCGATGAAGATGATGAAGCCGACCGGCACGGCAAAGATGAAGCCATTGCCGATATTGTAGAGCGGATCCGGACTGCCGACGGTCACCGCGCGCCCTCCCGAGACGATCACGGCCAGGCCGGTGAAGGCCATTTGCGTTCCGAGCGTGCAAAGGATCGGCGTAATGCCGACAAACGAGATCAGGAGCCCGTTGACCAGTCCGCCAAGGCAGCCGACGACGACGGCGATCAGCGCAAATGTCGCGGTGAACATCACCGGCTGATCATAGGGATCGAGAAAGCTCGTCACGACGATTGCCGAAACCACGCCGGCGAGATTGGCAAGCGAGATGCCCGACAGGTCGATGCCGCCATTGCCCGCGCACATGGCAAGCGCCACGCCGATCGCCAGCAGGCCGATCTCGGGGACCTGTATCGCCATTGATTGCAGATTGAAAAGCGAGAGAAAGGTGCCGCCCGAAATCAGGGCGCCGATTGCCAACAGTGCCAGGTTCATGACCGCGAGCACGAGCAACTGACCATCCAGCCGACGCATTAGCACCTCCCGTTTACTAAATTGCCATAACTTTACTAAACGCTAGCAGACGAACGAGACGCCATCAAGAGCTAAATTTGGGAAAAAGCCGTAATTTGGTCTTCTCAAAGGCATGGAATACGCCTAGGCTCCAGCTAAAATTCACTAAACAAAATGCGCGAAGACAAGACGGTTGCAACCTGAGCGCCAACCAGCAATTTTGAGAATATGAAAACCAAGACCATTCCCACGATTCGCGACATAGCAGCTGCCTCAGGGGTGTCAGCCGCGACGGTATCTCTTGTGCTCAACGGCAAGGGGGAGATTTCCGAAGCGACGCGGGTGCGGGTTCTCGAAGCCGTATCGCGCCTTAAATACGTACCGCGCGCCTCCCGAAGCCGTTCCAGCGAGGTCAAGGAGACATTGCGGTTCCTGAAAATCGCCAAACACGGCCAGACGGTGAACCGCGACCACAGCCATTTCATTTCCGATTACATCGACGGCATGTCGCAGGAGGCGCTGCGCAGAGGCTATGCGCTCGAGGTTGCCAGCCACGATGGCGAGACCATTGCCTCGATTGCGGAAGCCGTGGCCGGGGCCGCCGGCGTCAGCGGCGTTATCGCTCTTGGAACGGAACTGAGCGAAGAGGACATCCGCTTGCTGCAAAGCGTCGGGGCGCCGATCGTGTTTATCGATACCTTTTACGACGTCGTTGAGGCGAATTTCGTCAACATGAACAATATCGACGCCGTCTACAAGGTGCTGGAGCGCTTCAAGTCGCGCGGCTTTTCACGGGTCGGTTTTGTCGCAAGCCATGTTGGAACGACCAACTTCAAACTGCGGCATGACGCCTATTTCCGCAACATGGAGCGGCTCGGTCTTGCGGTTGATCCTTCGCTGATCATTTCCGTCGAATCGACCTTTACTGGCGCCCATCGCGGTGCGTCTGATTATTTGGCGTCCGGCGGAAAGCTGGCGGAATGCTATTTTTGCACCAATGATATCATGGCGCTCGGCTTTGCCCGGGCTTTGCGGGAGAACGGTATCGGTATTCCTCAGGATGTTTCGCTGATCGGTTTCGACAATCTGCCGATGAGTGCCACCAGCGATCCGCCGTTGACGACGATTGACGTATCCAAGCGCAAGATCGGCTTTCATGCCGTTGCCTTGCTTGATGACATCATCAACGGTGCTGCCGACCTTCCGTGTGTAAAGATGCTGGTCGGCGCTGATCTTGTCGCCCGCTCCAGCGGCTAAGCCGGCTTCCGGAGCGGGCGCCTCCGCGACGGGCAAAGGGGCAAGTCCCGCTGTGCCCGCATCTCCGGAAACGCCCGAAGAAATTCACAGGCGGTGGCAGTCCGCCTCCGAACGCCGGAGAGATTGCGCAGGATGCCATCCGTGCCGCGCGCCACAGGGAAACTGTGGGGGATAGCTGCTGACTTCATACTGGGCGATCTCCCTGCAATCTTTTGGGGGCGGTGCATTCGACCTCGTCGCGGGCCGGGCATAGCCTCCGGAAGGCTTCGATGGGCATGTCGCCGTCGCAGACGTGGTCTGGTATGGCGGCTCGGGGCGTTCAGCCGCCGAGCCGCCTGGAGCGCCGGAGCAGGCTCGAGGCGCATGGTCACAGGTTCACTCGTTCACTTTTCCGGGCAGGCTCAGATCGCCCGAAACGATGTCGAAGACATCGACGACGCACAGAAGCGGTGCGTGAATACTCTCATTGACCCGAAGTCCGACGGTCACGCCGTCATAGGACGCAGCTTCAACGACGCCGATATCGTCGAACGGCACGCGCACCTCGACGATCCCTCCGCGGATCAGCGGGTCCCAGCCCGGACTGTCGATCAGGATCGGCAGGCCCGGCCAGGTCTTCGGCAGTCTCGGGCTGGCGCTCTCGGGGATGTCGATAACCTTCAACGCGCCGGGTCCGCAGGCATCGTCGGGACCGAGGACGACCCAGTGGCTGTGCCAGAGGTCGCCGTCATTGCCCGGGTTGCCATCGCCATTCTCATCGAACAGCGGTGTATCGTCGAAATCCGGATGGGCCGTGACGGCGAGGGCGAGCAGACCCGTCCCGCGTTCGAACCCGACTTCATAGGGGTCGATGTTCGTCGGCCAGACATAGGCGAAAACTTCGCTTCCTGCCAGCTGGCCTGATGGTGTCGGCTTGCTTTCGCCCGCGCGTCCGGAGACGCCGATATGGAAGGTGGCGGTATTCTTCTCCGTCGTGATCCGGGCATGAACGATGTCGAACTGTGCCGGGATCGCGTCCGACGCTTCGGCGTGGATGCCCCCCGTATGATCCGTATCATGCGCCGCCGCCGGTGCGGCCAGGGCGGCGGCAATCGCCGCTGCTGCTATAGCGTTTCTCATGGCCATCACCTCAAATCCGAGAGAGCGGCGCCATGATTGATGTGCAGCGCAGAACCATCGATGACAAGCGCAGGCACGGAGTTCACCCCTGCGGCAGCGGCCTCGTCGATCCGCTGAGGCGCATCGCCGAGATGGACGATCTCCAGATCGACGCGGGCGCGATCGATGATCTCGGTGATGTTGTTTTCGGCGGCAACGCAGACCGGGCAGCCTGCATGGTAGAAAATCGCTTTCTGTGTCATAATATTGGAGTCTCCTGTCTTTTGAGAGTCGGGTTCAGACATCAGGACGTCTCGCCCGTTGCCGCGGGCGGGGCGTCCACTTTTCCGGATGACGTCCCGAGAAACTTCCGCCACAGGGCCGAGGTCTCGGGTTCGCCCGCCGGTTCATGCTCGCCGCAGTCGAGACGCAATTTCGCGTCCCCGAAGGCGGCGTCCACGAAGGCGCAGTGATGTGGCGCGGCCGGATCGTTATGGACGTTCGGCCGGAAAAAGCTGCAGGTCGCGCACATGCGCTGAACCGGGATCGCGCCGCGGACCTGCAACTCGCGGATCATCCGGGTCAGGGTCCTCAGAAAAACCCCTTGTTCGTCGGCCTCCAGCGTATCGATCGCGCCGAGAAGCGCATCGGGCCATTCGGCCATCACCTCCGCGACACGCTGCCCTTGCGTCGTCACATGCAGCAGCGAGGCGCGCCCGTCTGCCGGATCGGGCCGTCTTTCGACGTGGCCCTTGCGGATCAGCGCCGATAATGCGTCGCTTGCGGTCGGTTGCGTGACTGCAAGTTCCTCCGCGAGCGCGGTGATGCGTGCGGGACCGCGCCGAACGAGATGAACGAGGATCTGCGCCTGTGTCGGCGTGAGAGATTCAGTCTCGGCCTGCTGCCACCCTTCAGCCCTTAGATACAGGCCGATCTTGGCAAGGCCTGTGGCAATATGAAATTTCTCTGTCATCGCGCTCTCCATGCCGTTCTTTTTACATAGGACTCCTATGTATGTCAACGAAGCCGACGGTTGGTTGTGAGCTTCCCCTTCGGTCAGGGGACCGGGCAGGATTTGGTGAAAAGCTTGCCTTGTCCAAGACCAACCGGATTGTGCACATGCCTCTGCCGGTGACATCGGCCTGCTGCAACCCGTGTCCGCCGTGCATGGTCGACAACAGCGGCGATTTTGCCGCCATGACGGACGATAACGTCAACCATTAGCTGACGTTTCACGCTGCGGGCGGAGCGCAAAGATAGGCAATGAGGAGAAATGGCAGCGTTCAGCGCCTGGGGGTGCACAAAGTTGGTCGTTTTCCGGCGAGGGCGACGTTTCGGGCGGGATTGGCACCGCAAGCGCTGGACTTGTTGATTACGCCTGAACGAGTGCGATCTGCAGCAAGACAGTGAGTGCCGCCGAGAACAACCCGACATGATGGAGCGCGGCCAGCTTGCCCAGACCCTCGCGTACGATCTCGATCCTGCCGTCGGACGGGTAGTCCTTGACCGCCTCGATACGGCCGAAGAGCTGACTCAGCATGTAACCCAGGCAAAGCGCCAGCACGATCAGCACCGTGAGCGGCGCCCAGGCGAAATCGCGCTGCCACGCCTGCACTGCGAGCAACACCGTTCCCGTACCCATCGTGGCCATCATGGTCGGGGGCAAGAGCCGGATCAGGCGGTTGAGTGCCGCGTGGACCGTCCGCGCCGTCTCGTCCGACACGTTCTGCGTCATCGGATTGCGCATGACCGCCCAGACCGGCTTCTCGATATAGGACAGCGTCAGGAATATTCCGCATGCGAAGGCGAAGCAGACCGTGACAAGCGATGAGATCAAAGAGGTCATGAAAAGAGTCCTTTTCGGGTTAACGCTGCGTCTGGAGCGATTTCAGACGCAGTGGATACCGGGTCACCGTCCGCAACTGCGTAAAAGCTCTGGCGGTCCGGTTCCGGCATTTGTCCTTGAGGTTGCCGCAGTCGAACGTCGGAAGCTCCCGGACCACCGGCAATTCATTCCGTCAGGTCGCCGCCCCGTGGCGCTCCTCGGGGAGCGGATAGCGCAGGGCGAGCGTGTCCGCGGTCAATTTGTGCTGCTCCAGAAAGTCTCGGACCTGGGCTTCGATCTTCGGCCTGGCAATAGCCGAGAACCGCTGAACGAGGCCCGCAACGCCGCAGACGGTGAAAAGGTGAATGAGCTCGACCGGTGTCCAGTGATCGATCGCGGGTTGAATGAAACGCCTGGGGGTGGTGATCGGCGCTTGACCTGAAAGCCAGGCCACGGTCAACGCGGCACGCTCTTTTTCGGTGAAGAGCGCCTGCCCCTCGGGGCGCGACTTCGCCGCATCGAAACAATGACGGGCACGCTCGACCGCGCGTTGATCGCTCCCGGCCGCCCTGTAGGCAAGCAGCCCCTCCACCGCGGCGAGATAGTCATGGCCTCTGGCAATGGCCGAGACGCGCGCCATCAGATGCTTGAGTTCGGATGGCACCGGCGAATGATCCCGGTCCTGCATCATCTCGGCATAGAAGATCGCGTGACGGGCGCGCAGGTGCTCCGGCCAGAGGCGCATCCAGTCCGGCAGGAGGCCCAGTTCCCGTCTGGTATATGCGTTCACGCCGCCCGCCGCCTCAACAATTGCCTCGTATTTCGCGACCATCGCTTCCACAGAGGGACCGCCCTGGGGCAGGTCGTGGTCGAGATTGGTCGCTGTGCGATCCTCGCTCACACCGTGACGACCGGCCTCGATGCCCGCGCTCTGCTCGGACTGTCGCGCCCAATGGGCTTCGATGTCGACACCGGCAAGATCGTTGAAGGTGTTGAGGAAACCGAACGCCGAGGCGATCATCGCCGTGCCGGTGATATTGGCCTCGACGTCTTCCTGAGAGATGCGCTTCCGCGAGGCATTTGCCCGAACCCGCGCCAGCAGTTCGTCGCTAACCGTGTTGGTCGCCGCCGCAGCGGCGAGATCGGCAAGCGCCGCTTCGAAGGGGCCGATCGGAGAACCTTCCGGTGCCTGCCCCCGTCGGGCGGCTTCGATCAGTTTCGGGATGCCGAGCGATTTCTCGCCCGCCGCCGAAGTCATGTGGACCTGGCAATAGTTGCATCCCGACGCCTCGGACGTGGAAAAGCCGGTTGCCACCATCACCGGTTCGCCGAGAATCCTCTGTCCCGTCCCGATGGCGCCGACATTGTGGGCATAGACAAAGAGCTTATAACTCTCCGGCCAATGATGCTGGTAGTAAAAACAGTTCGGCCAGAAACCGAAAAAATCCTTATAGAAACGCAGAATAGCCCACTGCTCGGGATCATCCGAACGCGTTCCGTCGCTTTCGGGAATATAGTCTTTGAGCACGATATCCTCCGCGCCATGCGCGATGGTTTCGTCAGAGAGGTGATCCGTGTCGATCGCGGCGGTCGCTGCGGCAACGAGCGGCACAAGTCGTCCGGCGGCGTTAAGCGCGACAAGATCCTGCGAACCGTTGATATGCATCTCGCCGGCGAAGGCCTGCGGCACTGTCGATACACCGGACAGGTAGACGCTGAGATTGGCGGTCCGCGGCGAGGCGCTCACGTCATGCTCGCCAAATCCGAGGCCGGCGCGTGACAGCGTCTCCTTGGCCGCGACGCAGAACCGGCAATCGGGTTTGGTGAAGAGTTGCAGCTTCTCGGTCATATCGGGCTCCGTTCGTTTGTTCGCGTTGAGCATATATTGGCACTGGACATTCAGCGCGAAAACCGATCATTCTTGAACAAAACGTTCGGAAATCGGAACAATAATATGAACAATTTTGATCTGAACGATCTTCATGGATTTGGCCTGATCGCGAGCGCTGGCGGATTGAGTCCCGCCTCGCGACGCTTCGGGGTGCCCAAGGCAACCCTGTCTCGCGCACTGCACCGACTGGAGAACGCCGCGGGCGCCCCTCTCTTCGATCGTATCGGCCGGGGCTTGCGCATGACGCCGCTCGGCGAGAGTCTCCTACCTGCCGCCGAGGAGGCGCTATCGCTCCTTTCGACGGCGGAGGAAGCCGTGCGCCTCGGTCAGGGGGAGCCGAGCGGACGTTTGCGCATCGCGTCCAGCGCACTTTCGGGCCAGAAGCTGCTTGCGCCGGTGCTCGCCCGGCTGACCGAACGGTATCCGGCCGTACAGGCCAGCCTGCGTGTCACGAGTAGCGGCCCGGATCCGGTGACCGAGGATCTTGATGTCGTAATCCGCGTTGGGCGGCCGAACGAGCCTTACCTCGTTGCAAGGAAGATCGCCGCCTCGCCGCTCGCGCTCTACACCTTCCGCACGCGCGGCGCTGAGGTTGATCTTTCCGATCCGAGCGCTGTAGAGGGTCTTGGCCGGATCGACATCGCCATTGATGAGTTTCCCCATGAATGGAGAATGACCGGCTCGAAGGGTGAGGTCGTATACCTCACAAGCGAGCCGTTGATGACGGTGAGTGAACCGACTGTCGCTCTCGGCATCCTGAGCGCCGGCTCCGGGGTCGCGCTTCTGCCGATGTTGTACGCTGAGCCATTGGCCCGCGCCGGCGCCCTTGTTCGGGCGCTGCCGGATTTCATCGGACCGCAAATGGAACTCTTTGCAGCGCTGCCGCCAAAAAGGTCGAACGTACCGGCGGTCCGGGCCTTTCTGGATCTGCTTGTTTCCCACGTGATGGAAATCAAGGACGTCGCCAGCGCCTACGACTTCACGACGGAACGAATCTCGATGGCTTCAAGAACCGCAAGAGCAACTTGAGCCGGCCCTATTTCGGCCGGATATCCTGCCAGAACCGATGGGGCACGGGGATAGGTTCGGGGTCGCCGAACGCGTCAGGACGTTGCGTGAAGCCTAGGACAAGTCGCGGCCCAACGGTGATTGCTGGCCGCTTGATTTACGGCTTCGTGGGGTTGATTGCCTCCAGTCCGGATGTTCCGATACCGCATGCCCGGCCGGTCAACTGACAAAGACAGAAAACGCCGGATGCTGCCTCACGTCACGTTCTGCGCAAATATGCGCCGCTGCGTCCCGCTTTGCATCGAACGTTACCATTCTTTTGCAGCCAAATACCGTTCTTAGGGGAAGAGTATATCTTGACGACGGTATACCGAACGGTATAGATCAAGTCATGATACACGCGACCCCCACGAGAGCCATATTGCTCGAACATGCCCTTCGTCTCTTTTCCGCCTATGGCTATGAAGGCGTTGGCGTTCAGCAGATCTGCAACGATGCCGGCGTGGGGAAGCCCACGCTCTATCACTATTTCGGGTCCAAGCTTGGCCTTCTCGAAACCTTGCTGAAGGAGCGTCTGGCCCCCTTGCACGAAGCGCTGGAGCGGGCCTGCCTGGTTGCGCCGTTCGACCGTGCGCTCGCTGCGCTCGCGGAAACGACATTCGGTTTCGCCCGTGAGGAACCCGCGCTCTACCGCTTTTACCTGACGCTCTGGTTCGCCCCGGTCGAAAGCGAGGCGCGGCAGGCGGCCGAAGAGCACCACCAGCGCCATTTCGAGGCGTTTGACGCCTGTTTCCGCGCCCATGAGCAAGCTTCCGGCGGCGGGCTGACGGGGCGGCACAGGCTTCTGGCGGCCTCCTTTCTCGGCCTGGTCAACAATCATATCGGCATCGCGCTCAACAGCTTCGCGACGCTCAACGCGCGCTCGGCGGCCGACACGGTCGCCATGTTCCTGAACGGCGCCCTGCCGCCCTCTTCTTCCGACGGAGAATAATCGCACAATGTACCAGTCAGTACATAATCAGGGGCGACCGATGCCCTCATGGATTGAGCACGCCGTTTTCTGGCATCTTTATCCACTCGGCTTCACCGGGGCGCCGATCCGTCCCGATGCCGACATGCCGCTTGAGCACAGGCTTGACCATCTGCTGGAATGGCTCGATTACGCCGTCGAACTCGGCGCTTCCGTCCTGTTGCTGGGCCCCATCTTCGCCTCAGCGACCCATGGCTACGACACCACCGACCATTTCCGGATCGATCCGCGGCTCGGCGATGAAAACGATTTCGACAGGTTGATCGTTGAGGCGCGCGCACGCGGCCTGCGGGTCGTGCTCGATGGCGTGTTCAATCATGTCGGGCGCAGCCACCCCTTTGTCCGCGACGTGCTGGAGCGCGGCGCATCGTCGCCGAAAGCGTCGTGGTTTCGTTCCACGCCGGAGGGCGAACTTGCTACATTCGAGGGGCACCACGGTCTTGTGGCGCTTAACGGGGAAAATCCCGCGGTCGAGGATTATGTCCGCACGGTGATGCTCCGCTGGCTCGACCGCGGGGCTTCCGGCTGGCGGCTCGATGCGGCTTACGCGATGGCGCCGGAATTCTGGGCGCGGGTGCTGCCGGGCGTTCGCGAGCGCCACCCCGACGCCTTCATCTTCGCCGAGATGATCCATGGCGACTATGCCGGATTCGTCCAAACGAGCGGCGTCGATTCCATGACCCAGTACGAACTCTGGAAAGCCATCTGGAGCGCGCTCAACGACCACAATTTCTTTGAACTGAGCTGGGCGCTCGACCGGCATAACGGCTTTCTCGACCACTTCATTCCGCAAACCTTTGTCGGCAATCACGACGTCACGCGGCTGGCGAGCTGCCTTGAGGACGCCGGCGCGCTGGAACAGGCGCTTGCCGTGCTGTTTACGGTCGGCGGCATTCCCTCGGTCTATGCCGGCGACGAGCAGGCCTTCCATGGCGTCAAGACGGAAGGCGAGGGCGGCGACGACGCGGTTCGCCCAGCCTTTCCCGACAGTCCGCAGGGTCTCTGGCCGGATGGCTGGACGGTCTACCGCCGCCATCAGGAGCTGATCGGGGTGAGGCGCCGCCACCCCTGGCTTGTCAGGGCGCACACGAAGGTCCTGCGGCTGGAAAACACCCGGCTCCTCCTCGAACTGGCGCATGACGAGCGGCGGCTTTTCCTGGCCCTCAATCTCGACGGACCGGCATCCTTTGCCGTGCCGGAGGCAAAAACGGTGCTTGCGGGGCGGGATGCGCATTTCTCCGGCGCAGGTTCGCTGCATCTGGGGGCAAAGGGCTGGGCCATTCTGTCGACAGCGCAGTGTTGACCTCATCGGCCCAAACGCGCTGTTTGATGCCAAAGACACTGTAGAGCGGAAACCTGTGAAGGCAGACATCATGAAACGCATCAGTATAACGGCCTGGGCAGCCCTGGCGATCGCCGCCTGTCTTTACGCGACAATGACGCTCTGGACGTTGCCGGCGATCAGTCGGACCGCTGGCGGACTTCCGCCTTTCGATATGCGGCCGGGCGGCTATACATTCGGCGAAGCGAAAGCCTTCCTGTCGGCGCTGTCGGAGAACGGGCGGGCGCTTTATCTCGGTCCGCAGCAGCATCTCGATCTTGTCTTTCCGGCAGCGCTTGCGCTTGGGCTTGGCCTTGCGCTCTATCGGCTTGCGCCCTTCACCCGGTTCTGGAAGCTGTGCTTTGCCGCAATACCGGTGATCGGGATGGCGTTCGACTATCTGGAAAACGCCGCCGTCAGGGCCATGCTTCTCGCCGGGCCGGCAATCCTTCAGCCCGAACAGGTCGAGACCGCCAGCCGGTTGACGATCGCCAAGTCCGTCTTCGGCAGCGCCGGTTACGGCCTCGTCCTCGTCTTCCTGGTCCTCTGGGCTGTGCGACGCCGGCGCGGCGCTTCCGCTTCCCACGTTTGAAGAAAAGGCAGGCCGCCAGTTTTAGCCCATGGTGCCGTTCGGGTCTGCGTCGTCGTCCGTTCCCTGCGATTTGCGGAAGGCCGCAGGCGTTTGTCCGGTCATGCGCCGGAACGAGGTGTAGAAAGCGGACTTGGAATTAAAGCCGACATCATAGGCGATCTCGAGAACCGTTTGCGTTTCGGAAACCAGAAGCCTCTTGGCCGCGTCGATCCGGTGGCCGTTGACAAATGCGTAGAAGGACTGGCCAAGCGTTTCGCTCAGCGTCTGCGAAATATAATTGGGCGTAACGCCGATATGCTGAGACAAAGACCAGAGCGAGAGATTGGCGTCCCGGTAGAGCCGCTCGTCCGTCATCGCGGCGGTGAGCTTCTCCGCGATCCGCTGCTGCATCTCGCGTGACAGCGCGCTTCTTTCATATTTGCCGCTTTCGCCTGTCCTTGCCTGGGCCTCGTCCGGCGGCACAAGGCCCGGTCGCTGGCGTAGCCCCCAGACGCCCAGAACCATGACAATCAACAGCGACCACAGACGGTCGATGGCGACCGGAACCACGGCCCAGCCCAGGGGGTCGAGAAGGGCGGCATCGACAAGATTGAGCAGGGCGTAGATGGCGACCAAGCCCATCAGCCAGTTGATCCAGTAGAGCTCCAGCCGCTCGGTGCTGGCATAGAGATCGCAGAGCCGCTTGCGGTAGCCTGTCAGCCTCCGGTACATCAGCACGACATAGACCAGCCACAGGGTGAACGTCGCCGGGCCGAGCAATCGCCAGATGACGACAAGAGCGGAAAGCGCCACCGGCAGCGGCGTCCCGGTTTCCGCGGCGGAAAACAGGCCGTTGCGCGTTGCGACAGGCAGCAGGGCCATGGCGATGCCGGCGACGGCGGCAAGGGCGGGCAGGATGAAATGCAGGATCGACGGTCTGCGGGGCGGTCCTTCCCGCGTCAGCGCCAGAACATAGAAGTAAAAGAGCGGCGCCAGCAATGTGCTTGCCGGCGCGAACAGCCCCCACACCAGCGAGGAATAGACATGCCCCGCAAGCGTGTTCTCGTCGAAACGCAAGGGCAGGGGCGAGATGATGAAGACCAGCAGGAACAGGCATCCGAGCAGCCGGGAGCTTGTGTGAAACCGCGTCTGGCCAAAGGCCAGCACGGCCGAATAGAGCGCGACGACCGGCAGGGCCGTATCGGCAATGGTTTTGAACTGGTCGATCAAGGGCGGTGTCGGCGTTTCTATCGTTCGTTGAGGAAACTTTCTAGCGCGCCCTTCCGGTAACCGCAAATTCCGGCCTTTTCGGGAAAACGCCCGGGAGAAAGGCGGTTTCCAGCCTGTCCGATGTCCTCGCCTGCCGGTCAGGACGACGCGACGGCGTCTTCGTCATAGCGCACCCGTGATTGAAGCGATCACGGATTCGGACATTTGAAGCAAACGCTCCTCCACCACAGAAACATCCTCATCGTCGCCGTGCTGGCGCTGGCGCTGTGC
>NZ_CFHTCS010000006.1:0-42044 GCF_984369615.1 Martelella sp.
CGACTGCGGTGCTGAAGGACAAGAGCGCCGTCACGACGACCGGGGACGGTTCGCTCGGCCTCCACGTGCAATCGATCGGCGGCGGCGGCGGCCAGGGCGGCGATTCGACGGCGGCGGCGGGAACGGCGACGCTGCAGAGCGCCTTCGGCAAGCTGACCGGCGGAGAAGCGGAGCTTCAGAAGAAGCTTGAAGGGGATTCCGTCACCGCGACGCTCACCTTCTCGCTCGGCGGCGATGGCGGTGCGGCCGGAAGCGGCGGCAAGGCCTATGCGCATAATTACGGGACCATCACCACCAGCGGCGATTTCGCCGACGGCATGCTGGTGCAATCGATCGGCGGCGGCGGCGGCCAGGGCGGAACCGGCGAGACCGACGGCATCGATTATTTCGGCAGTTCCACATTCAATCTTACGCTGTCCATCGGCGGCGAGGCCGGCGGCGGCAGCGACGGCGGGTCGGCCTATGGCGGTGTCGCCGGCGGCGGCGCGGTCAGGACCTACGGCGCGAATTCGACCGGCTTGTTCGTCCACTCCGTCGGCGGCGGCGGCGGCAAGGGCGGCGGCGGAACCGGCAATGTCGATGCTGACAACAAGCTCGAAGTCGGCATCGGCGCCACCGGCGGCGAGGGTGGCGATGGCGGCAGCGTCTATGCCTGGAACAACGGCACGATCCTGACCAAGGGCGATTCCTCGGCCGGCCTGATTGCCCAGTCGATCGGCGGCGGCGGCGGGCAGGGGGGCTCCGGCACCAGCTCCATCGGCCACGCCTTCGAATTCGAGAAGGAAACCAAGGTCAAGTTCTCCGACTGGGTCAAGGCCCATCCCTCCTTCGATGTCGGCGTGACGCTATCGGCCAATACCGGGGCTTCCGGCGGCGATGGCGGTTACGGCGGCAATGTCTATGTGGGCGTCGACAAGAAGGGCTCGTCGCAGTCAAAGGGCACGACCAAGACCTATGGCTCGTTTTCCCATGGGGTTCTGGCGCAGTCGATCGGCGGCGGCGGCGGCGCGGTCTCGACGTCGTCCAGCGCCAACAGCGTCACGGTGTCCGGACCGGAAGCCGACCTCGATATCTCGACGATCTCCTTCGGCGCAACCGGCGGCGCGGCCGGCGACGGCGGCCATGTCACGGTCTATGCCGCGAATATCTACACTGAGGGCTTTGCCGCCAACGGCGTGATTGCCCAGTCGCTTGGCGGCGGCGGCGGACATGCGATCCAGACCGGCTATGCCATGGACAAGGTCTCGATCAAGTTCGGGGCGCAAGGCCAGTCCGATGGCACGCGCAATGGCGGCAATGTGCTCGTTGATACGATCGCGGGCACAAAGATCACCACCTCCGGCGACAACGCCAACGGCATCCTCGGCCAGTCGATCGGCGGCGGCGGCGGTTTCGCCGGCGTTGCGCTCGGCACCTACAACGCGGTGAATGACGAGAGCATTTCCGGCGTCATCAGCTCCACCTTCGGCGGCGGCAGCGATAACGGTCACGCCGATGGGCAGAACGTCACCGTCAACCACTCCGGCTCGATCAATACATCAGGCAAACGCTCCGTGGGCATTGCCGGCCAGTCAATCGCCGGCGGCGGCGGTTTCCTGACGGCGGCGGCCAGCAATTTCGATCAGTCCGGCTTCGTGCAGAAGCAGGCGCCCGCCAGCGCCCACAACGTCGATATCAACGTCAAGGAAAACGCCTCCATCGTCACCTCCGGCGATGGGGCCTTCGGCATCCTCGCCCAGACGGTCTCCGGCGGCGGCGGCGTTTCGGCGGACCTTGCCCAAAAGCTGAACGCTTTCTACCGCTATTACGGGGAGACGGTGACAGGCAACCAATATTACTATTCCAACAATTCCGGCATCGCGGAACAGACCGGCTATGTCTCGGTGATCGTCGACGGCAGCGTCAGCACTACCGGCAAATACGCGCATGGCGTCTTTGCCCAGGCTATCGGCGGCTCGGGCGGCATCTTCCTGCAGAATGGCAAGACCTATGCCGGCACGCTCGCCAATTTCAACGACCAGCAGGATCCAGACGTTGCCGCAAATGCGCAGAACGGCAATCTCGAAGTTACGATCAACGGCAGCGTCAAGGTTTCGGACCCGACCGCCTGGGGCGTTTGGGGACAGGCAACCGGTGTGTCGATGACGCTGACGGTCGGCAGCGACGGCGTCCTCACCGGCTCGACGGCTGCGGCCAGCAATGGGGACTATAGCGGCGGTGCCGTCTATGCCTCCGGAGCCGACCGAACCTTGCTCATGCAATATAATCACGGCACCGTGACCGGCAATGTCGTTCGACACAGGTTCGCAAGCTCCGCATCGGCAGCCGATGGCGTGGTGCGGACGACGGCGCGCGCCGGTTCCAGCCTGTTCGTCAACCAGGGCACGGGCACGTTCGTGACCGGTCATATCGCCGATGCCGGCAGCATTCTGAACGCCGGCAACATCAGTCCGGGCGGTCAATGGAACACGGTCCGGACGCGGGTGACCGGAGACCTTGTCGGCGTCGGCACCAAAGATGCGGGCAGCGCCTATGACGTCGCCGATCTCGGCCTTTCGACCACCTTCTCGCCCTTCAGCTATTTCGACCGCAGCAACCGGATCGACTGGCGCACCGAAAATTCGAGCAAGGGCGGCCTCCTGACCGGGCTTGACGTCGATATGGAGAACGGCACGGCCGACACGCTTCTGGTGGAAGGCGATTTCGCCGGCACCTGGGGCGTTGACGTCAATGCCAACGCTCTGCTGCCAAACACGCGCACAGAGTTCCTGAAGGCGGAGGGCATGGATACGGCCGAACTCACGGCGCTTTCCTCCCTGGTCTTCGATTTTACCGATGTGACGGAATCGGCCGAGGGCTGGCACGGGTTTTCCGTCGCCGATGCGCATTTTGCCGACAACGGCGTATCGCTCGGCAGGAATGCGGGCGGCGTCTCGCGGGCGATGCAGCAGGCCTGGGACCGGATCGCGGACGGCAGCGCCACGGAGGTGAAATTCGCCGAGGACGAAATCTCGCTCGGCGCGGCCTTCGGCGCGTTCCATCAGGCCGATCCCGACACATTTGACGACATGCTGCTGGAATTGGCCTCGCAGACGGCGGCGGCGCCTTTGGCCGATTCGCCGTCGGCGGCGATCGCGGCCGCCAACAGCGTGCTCTCCTGCCCGGCCTTTGCGACAACGGGCGTGATGATGGACGAGGGGTCGTGCGTGTGGAGCCGCGCGCTTGGCGGCGAGACCACGCAAGGGGCGAACGGCGATTCCTCAGGCTATACCCAGTCGGTCGGCGGCTTGCAGTTCGGCGGGCAGGCAGCGCTTGCCGATGGCTGGTTCCTCGGCTCGGGCCTGACCTACGAGAACAGCTGGTTCCGCAATGACAGCGGCTCTGAAAAGATGGAGCAGCAATCCTTCACCGGCGCGGTGGCGCTGAAGAAGGAGGCCGGCCCCTGGCTCTTCGGCTTCGTTGGCGGTGCGGGTTACAACTGGGGCGATTCCAAACGCTACATCAATCTCGACACGCTGACGGCGACGGCGCATGGCGAACCGGATTCGGCGATGGTCTTCGCCCGCGCCCGCGCCTCCTACGAATTCGCCTTCGGCGACGAGTATTACATGCGACCCAAGATCGATCTCGACGTCATCAACATGCATCAGTTCGGCTATACCGAAACCGGGGCCGGGGCGATGAACCTGATGGTCGACGGCAATTCGGATACGGCTTTCGGCGTCACCCCGGGGATCGAGTTCGGCGCGCGGATCCCGTTCCTCGAGGACTGGCCGGCGCGGCTCTACGGCGATCTCGGCGTTTCGTTCCTGACGGCCGATAGCTGGGAAACGACATCGCGCTTTGCCGGTCTCTCGTCGATGGACAGTTTCTCCACCTTCACCCCGATCGCCGACACGGTTGGCCATGTCACGCTCGGGCTGGACCTTGCCAAGCGGCAGGGCATGGAGCTGAAATTCCAGTATGACGGCGCGTTTGCCGATGACTACCAGTCGCATACCGGCTCGATCAGGTTCGGCTACCGGTTCTGACCGGCTTCCGCCGCGGCGGAGCTTGCCATAATTTCAGGCATCGCTAACCTCGGGTTAAGCGGGGGAATCGCGGCGGAGGCAGGGCATGGCGGAAAATCGGGCGTTCATCTTTCTGGCCATGGCCTTCGCCATGCTGTGGCTGCCGCTCGGCCAGCACGGTTTTCTGCTGACCGGCTGGATGAAGCTCGGCACCTTCATGGCGCCGTTCCTGCTCTTCTTCGCTTTTGCCTTTTCCGACAGGCCCTTGCGGTTCTCCGACGATGACATCGGTCTCTATGCGCTGATCCTGTGGATCGCCTATATCATTCACCAGTTCGAGGAACACTGGGTCGATCTCTTCGGCCAGGTCTACGCCTTCAAACCCTATGTCAACATGGTGCTGCTCGACCTGATACGGGCCCCGGCCGGCACGCCGCCGCCGCTTACCGATGCCGGGGTTTTCGTCATCAACACATCGCTGGTCTGGCTTGTGGCCGCGCTTGCGATCCTGAGCGCGCGGCATCACCTGTTTCCGGCGCTGTGCATGGTGTCGATCGTCCTGATAAACGCCGTCAGCCATGTCGGTATGGCGATCCTGAAGGGCGGCTACAATCCGGGCCTGTTGACGGCGATCGTCCTGTTCTTCCCGCTTTCGCTCGCAGTCTATCACCGGCTTCTGAAGGCCGGCATCGCCAGCCGACGGGAGGTCGTTGCCAGCGTCGGCTGGGGCGTGATCGCCCATATCATCATGTTTGCCGGTCTTCTGGCGACCGGCTATTTCCAACTCATTCCGGAAATCGTCTATTTTGCTCTTCTCGTGATCTGGTCGGTCGTGCCCTGTCTTGTCCTGCGCAACGGTCCGCACGGAGCGGCTATGAAACCGGTGGGGGGCTGAGATCTTGGCGCAGAAATCAACGGAAAAGGCAAACGGGAGCGTTGACGGATGCTTTTCGTCGCGCGCCTGTTTGCCCATCGTCCTCGCGCTCCTGATCGTTCTTGTCGCGGGCTTTTCGGCGTTGGCCAGCGCTGCGCCCGCCTCATGGACCGGCGCCTGGGATTCGCGCTGGTTCGATGGCGGCGCGCGGGTCTACATGCAGCAGGACGGCACGCATGTCACCGGGCGCTACCCTGCCTATAACGGCAGGCTCGAAGGCGAGGCCGAGGGCAGGCGGCTTGTCGGGACATGGGCCACGCCGAAGGGCAGCGGCTCGTTCGAGTTCATCCTCTCGGAGGACGGCAGCAGTTTTGTCGGGCGGCTCGGCAACAAGCAGTGGTGGACGGGCGCGCGGATCAGCACTGATCATGACCAGGCCCTTCGCGCCTTTCAGTCCTCGCCCTCCGAGACGCTGCGCACCTTCCTGATCGCCGCCGAGGCGGTGGAGAGTGGACGGCTGGAATATCAGGACGACCTCCTCTCCATGCTGATCTTTCCGGAGGGCGGGCGCGAGAACCACGCCCGCGAACTGGCGCCGCTCGTGCTTCTCCTAGACCAGTTCACCGTCGATCCGGACATTTTCGAGACGAAGGCGCCCGAGGCCGATGAGCCCGAGCTCGTGCTGACGCGCTTTGACGGCAGGACGCTGCCGCTGCAGTTCCGCCGCGTCGGGGCGGACTGGTTCATGGTGGCGCCGCCGGCCGACTCTGTCAAAGCTCTGTTCTCCGACATCGCGGCGAACGCACAAAGCGGCGGCTACAAGGGCGGCGGCCGTTTCGAAGGCTCGACGCCGCGCGCCGCCATGGAGAGCTTCGTTGACGCCATGCGCGCCGGCCCGGCCATGCAGGACACCGCGATTGCAGCGCTCGATCTTTCCGAGATGCCGACGGTGGTGCGCGACCGCCAGTCGGTGCTTGTCGCTGAATATCTGAACGAGGTGATCGCCCGGATCGGCGAGGTCGTGTTCCAGGAAATTCCCAATGATCCCGGTTCGCTGGAGCCTTTTGTCTATTTTACCCACCCGGCCGGCGATATCGTGCTGGCCCCGACCGAGACGGATGACGGTGTGGAATGGAAGTTCACGCCCGAAACCGTGCGGTCCGTGCGCGGGCTTTATGCGGCGACGGAAAACCTGCCGCCATCCGTCCGGGTTCTGCCCTATGACGCCCATTCGAAGGCGCCGTATTTCAGGATCCGCGCGATTGTCGCCGGGGCGGCGCCCGCGGCGCTGCAGCCGGTCGGCCCGCTGGAGGCCTGGCAATGGGCCGGTCTTGTCGCCATTTTCATCGTCGCCGTTGTCGCCGCCCTTGTTGTCGGACTTCTCATTTCGGTTGCCGCGCGGCTTGGCCATCCGACGGAGAAGGCGGCGAGCAGCCGTGCCTTTGCGATCTGGGGATTTCGCCTTCTCGCCTTCGGCGTCATCAACTATCTCGGCTTCGCCATTCTTGGCCTGCCCTCCGAATTCGGCAGCGCGATCAAGTCGATGGCGGTCCTGATGATGATCGCGGGCGCGATCCCGGTCGAGTTCTGGATTGTCGACCGGCTGTATAATGCCGTCGATCGCACCGGCCTGATCAATTCGCGCGGGGCGATCCTTGCATCGCTTCTGGTGGGCCTGGTCAAGGTTCTCCTGGTCTGCGCCAATATCCTGCTCTTTGCCGATGCGCTGTCCATTCCCTACGGCGCGGCCGTCGCGGGCCTCGGCATTTCCGGCATTGTGATCGCCTTTGCCGCGCGTTCGACGCTGGAGAACGTGATCTCGGCCTTTATCCTGTTCGTCGACCGGCCCGTCGACGTCAACGATCTCGGCCGTTTCGACGGTCGGATCGGAACGATCGAGCATATAGGGCTCAGGGCAACCGTCATCCGCACGCTGGATCGCACGCTGCTGACCATTCCGAATTCCGATTTCATCTCCGACAGCATCGAGAACTTCACCCGTCGCGACAGTGTGCTGATGCGCCGGCGCTTTGCCCTTAGGCCGGAGACCGGCCGGGACCAGTTGCGCTATCTCTTGACCGAAATCCGGCGCATGCTGATCGCGCATCCCAAGGTCCTGCCGGATCCGGCGCGCGTGCGCCTTCTCGGGATCAGCGAGAACCGAATCGAATACGAAATCTTCGCCTATATCCGCACCGTCGATTATTCTGACTTTCTCGCCATCCAGGAAGACGTGATTCTGCGGATGATGGATATCGTCGAAAAGTCCGGGAGCGAATTCGCATCTCCGGCCCGCACCCTCTATCTCGCGCGTGATCGCGGCATCGACGCCGACAAGGGCGAGGCTGCCGAACAGGCGGTGGCAGGCTGGCGCGACGAGGGAAAGCTTCCGTTCCCGAACCTCGCGGCGAGCGAGGTTTCCGCTCTCAGGGACACGCTCGACTTCCCGCCCGAAGGGGCCCCGCCCGAGGATGAGCAGTACAACCCCTCCGGCCCCGCGGAAAAGGGACGGGAAAGGCGTTTCGGGCTGTTCCGTTTTCGCAGGCAGTGAAAAGGGGCGGGCGCAAGATCCGCGTCCTCGCCTACGGGGTCCTGTCAATGCCGTAAGCGCCTTTCTTCTGTAATCGTTCAAGAAGTGATTGCGCTGTCATGAATTCTGCAAGGTCTGAAGCAGCTTTGCCCGGATATTTTTCTTCAGAAATATATTCCTGAAATCATATGCCTGTTGCGAATACCTGCCTTTCCAGGAACCTTTTTCCACTGGCGGCCGTTCAACTGTCACGCGGCCGAGAGGAGCCGCAGCAAAGGCCTATGATACTTGGGGCCTATGATACTTGGGGCCTATGATACTTGGGAATGGGAGCCGTCGTTTCAGGGTGCGCCTGAATACCGCGCGGTCCGCAAGGAGGAAAACATGTTTGCATTCAGTCATAAATCGAAACTGCTGGCCGGTGTCGTGTTTGCGGGCGCAATTGCCCTTTCGGGCGCCGGACCGGCAAGCGCGCTCGATGTCAGCATCGGCGGCGAGAACGGCATCAATGCCAGCGTCGACGTCGGTCAGAACGCGGACGGCGGCGTCGGCGCCGATGTCGGCGCAAGCGTCGGCGGCGACAATGGCGTCAACGCCGATGCCGGCGCCGATGTCGGGGGCGGTCAGGCCGTCGATGCGGGCGTCGATGCCAGCGTCGGCGGCGACAGTGGCGTCAATGCGAGCGCAGATGCCGATGTCGGCGGCGGCTCCGGGATTGGCGCGGACGTGGATGCCAGCGTCGGCGGCTCGTCCGGCGTCAACGCTTCGGCTGACGCCAATGTCGGCGGCGGATCGGGCATCGGCGCGGATGTCGATGTCGGCATCGGCGGTTCGGATGACGGCGGCGCGCCCGGCGGCCCGATAGGCGGCGGCGATGGCGGCGACAACGGCGGCGGCGGCGGAGGCAATGGCGGCGGTACAGGCGGCAGCGGCACGGCCGGCGGCGGCGAAATGCCGTCCGGCCGGGACGACCAGCGCCTGGTGACGGCCTTCGACCAGCTCTCGGGCGACGAACAGCAGGTGGTGCGCCGCCAGTGCGGCAGCGTGATGCGCACGCCTGACAACTACGATCAGGGTCTCCAGCGTCTGTGCAATCTGGTGCATGAATTCCGCTGACAATCGGATCTTGAAATGGGAACCATCGGGAAGGGCGCGGGCGACGCGCCCTTTTTCATGTCAGCATTTCGCAGTCAGGTGGAAACATCGGCCATCCGCGAAAATGCGCCAAAACACATGTCTGGATCGGCTCCGCGCTTCCATCCAAGGCGGAACCGGTCTTGCCGGCGAACGCCGCAAATTGGCGATGCGGCATACTCACGTCTTGCCACGGGGCGGCGGCGCATTTAAGAAAAATGCTCAGGCGGCGTGACGGTTTCCCGTGGCTCCCGATGGCTGGCGAAAATGCACTGTGAGGTTGATGGCGATGATGAATTTCGAAACGGCGCGTGAAAAGATGGTGGAGTGCCAGATCCGCACCACCGATGTCACGGCGCATCCGGTGATCTCCGCGTTTCTCTCGGTCCCGCGCGAGGCATTCCTTCCTGCCGGGCTGAAGCCGCTTGCCTATATCGACGAGGATATCCAGGTAAAGCCGGCCACAGCCGAAAGTCCCGCCCGCTACATGATGGAGCCGTCGCCGCTCGCAAAGCTGATTCAGCTGGTCGAAGTGTCCAAAAAGGATGTGGTTCTCGTCGTCGGCACGGGTGAGGGGTACGCCGCCGCGGTGCTCTCCCTGCTTGCCCAGTCGGTCGTCGGCATCGACAGTGACGAGGACCTGGTTCAGTCGGCGAGCGACAATTTTCTGGAGCTCGGCTATGACAATGCCGCCGCTGTCGTCGGCGACCTGACGGCGGGCTACCCTTCGGAAGCGCCCTATGACGTGATCTTCGTCAACGGCGCGGTTGAATACATTCCGGACGCGCTGCTCGAACAGCTGCGCGACGGCGGGCGACTGGTCTGCGTCGAAGGCGCCGGCAATGCCGCGCGCGCCAAGATCTATCGCCGCGATGGCGACGTCTTTTCCGAGTTCCTGTCCTTCAATGCCGCGGTGAAGCCGCTGCCGGGCTTCACGCGCGAAAAGGCCTTTGAGTTCTGAGTCAGCGTCATCAAGGCAGCTCATTTCCCAAAAAAACTGTGTACAGCCCTGAAAACACGATGTTTTCAGGGCGGGGCCTGTTGGAACGGGATTATCCTCGGGTATGATTCGGGTCGACGGAAAACTCGCATAAGCGCGCAGAAAGGTTTGTCATGGCGCAGCCGAAGTTGCAGCAAGAGCCGACGATGGAAGAGATTCTGGCGTCCATTCGGCGGATCATCGATAGCGGCGAGGATGCCGGCCGTTCGCCCGGTTACCGATCCCCGCAGACGCGCGAAAGCGCGCAGAACCGCAGCGACGAGACGCGCCAGCAGCCTTCAGGCCATCGCGAAGATGACTGGTATCAGCGCGAAGACGAGCGCGCGAGCGAGCCGGTGATCGTTTCGCGTCATCACGCCGGCGACGGGCCGGCCGCTGCCTCCGAGGAGCCGGCTCAGCCCGAGCCGGTGCGGCAGGAGCCGCCGATGGCCGAACAGCAGGTCTATCGCGTGGAGGAACAGGCTCAGCCCGCGCCGGAAGAGCCGTCCTATCGGCAGGAACCTTCCCATGAAGGGGCTTCCGACGACCGGCAGTCGTCCTTCCAGGCGGTCTATCCGGGCACGATGGGCGAGGTCGCCCGCCAGGTGCGCGAGGCGTCCGGCCAGTTCGAGCCGGGCGACGAGCAGGACGCATCGGAAGCCGCGGGCGACGACGCACCGCTGCTGTCCGCGGAATCGGAGATGCGGATCTCCGAGGCGTTGCGCGAACTTTCCTTCGCGCTCGAACGCGAGGGCGCGCGCAGCATCGAGGAAATCGTTGCCGAAGAGCTCCGTCCGCTCCTGAGCAACTGGCTCGAAACCCACATGCCCTCGATCGTCGAGAATGTGGTCGCGCGCGAACTCGAGCGCATGCGTCGGCGCTGATTGCGCCGCGCCGCTCGCCTGTTTTTTAAGGCCTTCGGGCCGTAGGGCCGTCCCTTTTCGGGGCGGCTTTGTTGTTGACAGGCTTCGCGCCAAACGCTTAACAACATCTGGCTCTCGACCGGCTTTCTGCTGGCAAAACCGGGGGTCGTCAAAAACCGGAGAGGACGGTCGGCCGCGCGCGCCGGCCATCCTTTCAAAACAGGAATTGGCACGGAAATGCTTGACAAGACCTATGACGCGAACAGCGTCGAACCGAAGATCGCGGATCGCTGGCAGGAGGCCGACGCCTTCCGCGCGGGCGCCAACGCCAGGCCGGGGGCGGAGTCTTTCAGCATTGTGATTCCGCCGCCGAACGTCACCGGCTCGCTGCATATGGGTCACGCGCTCAACAACACGCTGCAGGACATTCTGGTGCGCTTCGAGCGCATGCGCGGCAAGGATACACTCTGGCAGCCCGGCATGGACCATGCGGGCATCGCCACGCAGATGGTCGTAGAACGCCAGTTGATGGAAAGACAGCTTCCCGGCCGGCGCGAAATGGGCCGCGAGGCCTTCATCGACAAGGTCTGGGAGTGGAAGGATGAATCCGGCGGGCAGATCCTCAACCAGCTGAAGCGCCTCGGCGCCTCCTGCGACTGGTCGCGCGAACGCTTCACCATGGATGAGGGGCTTTCCGAGGCGGTTCTCGAAGTCTTCGTCACGCTCTACAAGCAGGGCCTGATCTACCGCGGCAAGCGTCTCGTCAACTGGGATCCGCAGTTCGAGACCGCCATCTCCGATCTCGAGGTCGAGAACCGCGAGACCGACGGCCATATGTGGCATTTCAAATATCCGCTGGCCGATGGCGAGACCTACACCTATGTCGAGAAGGACGAGGACGGGAACGTCATCCTCGAAGAGGAACGCGACTATATCTCGATCGCCACCACGCGCCCGGAAACGATGCTCGGCGACGGCGCGGTCGCGGTTCATCCGTCAGACGAGCGCTATGCGCCAATTGTCGGAAAATTTTGTGAAATCCCGGTCGGACCGAACGAACATCGCCGTCTGATCCCGATCATCACCGATGAATATCCGGACCCGGATTTCGGCTCCGGCGCGGTCAAGATCACCGGCGCGCATGATTTCAACGACTACCAGGTCGCCCGCCGCAACCACATTCCGCTCTATCGCCTGATGGACGAGAAGGCGGCGATGCGCGCGGACGGCGAGCCCTACGCGACCTGTGCCGGCCAGGCCATGAAGATCGCGAAATCCGGCGAACTGCCGGGCGAGGCTGACGTCGACGACATCAATCTCGTGCCCGATGAATATCGCGGCCTCGACCGCTACGCCGCGCGCAAGCGCATCGTCGATGCGATCAATGCCGAGGGTCTTGCCGTGACCGTGAAGGACGAGGAGGGCAATGATATCCCCTTCGTCGAGAGCAAGAAGATCATGCAGCCCCATGGCGACCGTTCTGGCGTCGTCATCGAGCCGATGCTGACCGACCAATGGTTCGCCGATGCCAGGACGCTGGCCGAGCCGGCCATCGCTTCCGTTCGCGAGGGCCGCACGAAGTTCGTGCCGAAGAACTGGGAAAAGACCTATTTCGAGTGGATGGAGAATATCGAGCCCTGGTGCATTTCGCGCCAGCTGTGGTGGGGACACCAGATCCCGGCCTGGTACGGCCCGGATGGTTCCGTCTTCGTCGAGAAGACCGAGGAAGAAGCGCTCGAGGCGGCCATCCAGCACTATATTTCCCACGAAGGTCCGTGGAAGGCCTGGGTCGAGGAGCAGCTTGAGAATTACGAGCCCGGCAACATCCTGACCCGGGACGAGGACGTTCTCGACACCTGGTTCTCCTCCGGTCTCTGGCCCTTCTCCACGCTCGGCTGGCCGGAAAAGACGGAGGAACTGGCGCGCTACTATCCGACCAGCGTTCTCGTCACCGGTTTCGACATCATCTTCTTCTGGGTCGCGCGCATGATGATGGATGCGCTGCATTTCATGAAGGATGAGCACGGCAATCCGATCGAGCCGTTCCACACCGTTTATGTGCACGCCCTGGTGCGCGACAAGAACGGGCAGAAGATGTCGAAGTCGAAGGGCAATGTCATCAACCCGCTCGACCTGATCGACGAATATGGCGCCGATGCGCTGCGCTTCACGCTGGCGATCATGGCCGCCCAGGGGCGCGACGTGAAGCTCGATACGAGCCGCATCGCCGGCTACCGCAATTTCGGCACCAAGCTGTGGAATGCCACGCGCTTTGCCGAGATGAACGGCATGAAGCTTGACTCATCCTTCCGCCCGGAAAAGGCGACGCAGACGATCAACCGCTGGATCCTGACCGAGCTTTCGAAGACGGCCGAGGATGTGACGCGGGCGATCGAAACCTACCGCTTCAACGAGGCGGCGGGCGCGCTTTATCACTTCGTCTGGCACGAACTCTGCGACTGGTATCTGGAACTGCTGAAGCCCGTTTTCATGGGCGAGGACGAGGCCGCCAAGACCGAGGCCCAGGCCTGCGTCGCCTATGTGCTGGCCGAAACCTACAAGCTCCTGCATCCGTTCATGCCGTTCATGACGGAAGAGCTCTGGGCCCATATCGGCGGCGAGGGACTGCTCTGCCACGCCGACTGGCATGTGCCGCTCTATCGCGACGACACGGCTGCCGACGAGATCAACTGGCTGGTCGATCTCGTTTCCGGCATCCGTTCCGCCCGCGCCGAAATGAACGTGCCGCCGGCGGCCAAGGCGCCGCTCATTTTCGTCGGCGCGAATTCTGTGACCCGCGAACGCAGCGCCCGGCACTATCCCGCAATCGAGCGTCTGGCACGGGTCGATTCGCTCGACTTCGAAAAGACGACGCCCAAGGGCGCGGCCCAGGTGATTATCGGCGAAGCAACGGCCTGCATTCCGCTCGGCAACCTGATCGACGTCGCCGCCGAGACCGCGCGTCTGGAAAAGGCGATCGGCAAGGTCGACAAGGATATCGAACGCTCGGCGAAGAAACTCGACAACGAGAAATTCGTCGCCAATGCCGATCCGGAAGTGGTCGAAACCGAACGCGAGCGTTTTGCCGAACTGAAGACGCAACGCGAACAGCTTGCCGTGGCGCTGACGCGGGTGAGCGAGGCCGGGTGATCCGCATGCGTCCGTGGCGAGGGACTTGCCCTGGCTGCTGACAGTTTCTGTCACCCGGCGGTGATATCCTCCCGTGCGTTGCCACATACGGGAGGCCAAGCATGAACATTATTCTCGGAGGAACAGGGCAGGTCGGATCGGCGGTCGCCCGCGCGCTCTTGCGGCGCGGCGAACCCGTTACCGTGGTTGTCCGTCATCCTTACAAGGCTGAGGACCTTCGTCGCTCGGGCGCTGAGATCGCGGTCGCGGATATCGGCGATGCGGCCGGACTGCGCGCGGTGTTCCGGGCCGGAAGCCGGGCTTTCCTGCTGGTTCCGAACGGCGATCCGGCCGGCGATGCGGACAGGCATCAGCGGCTTTATGTCGACGCGATCATCGAAGCCCTTGCAGGCTCTGGGCTGGAAAAGGTCGTGGCAGCCTCAACCTATGGCGCGCGGCCGGGCGGGCCATGCGGCGACCTGACGGTGCTTTACGGTTTCGAGGAGAAACTGAGGGCCATGCCGGTGCAGGCCGTGATCAATCGCGCGGCCTATTACATGAGCAATTGGAGCGGCATGGCCGGTTCCGTGCTTGCCGAAGGCGTTCTGCCGAGCTTTTTCCCCGAAGGTTTTTCATTACCGATGGTCGCGCCGGAGGATGTCGGCGAAGCGGCCGCGCGCCGGCTTGTAGACGAGGCCGGGGACACCGACATGGGTTATGTCGAGGGGCCGCGCGCCTATACGCCGCGGGATGTTGCAGATGCCTTTTCCGATGTTACCGGGAGGCCTGTTGTCGTTAACGTCATTCCGCGGGAAAGCTGGGAAGAGGTTTTCGTGCAATCCGGTTTCTCGCAGGCGACGGCGCAATCCTATGCCTGCATGACGTCCGCCGTTCTTGACGGCTCGATGGAAACGCCCCGCAATCCCGCGCGCGGCACGACCGAATTGCGAGACTATATTCGCCGCGCCCTTGGTTCGGCGCCGGATAATTCCGGCCGGAACGGCGCCAGTTGAAGTGATAGGCAGAGTTGTTTTCGCATCCGCCCGGAGGTGCCGGAGAGGCCACTGGTCCCGGACCCTCATCAGGCGGGGCGAATGACGTCCATTTTTCTATGTGCGTGTCGGCGACCGTACCGTGTTCGCCAAGCAGATCGTGCTCCTTTCAGGCCTCATTCCGGACTGCCGTTCGAAGAGTGGTCTGGGGATAAAAGGCGGGGCCGCTGGCGGTCCCGCCTTTGTCAGCTTTACCAGCGCTGGTGAACGTGGGGCGCGATGCGGCTGCGGTAGATCTCCTCCATCGCCGCCATCACGTCGGCGCCGATCACCGGAAGGTCGGAGGCCCGCGCATTGCCCCTGGCCTGTTCGGCGTTGCGGGCACCGGGAATGGCGACGGTGACCGCCTCGTTCATCAGGATCCAGCGCAGCGCGAAGGCCGCCATGCTTTCCCCGCCCGGCACATGCTTGCGCACTTCCTCCACCGCATCGAGCGCAATCTCGAAGGGCACGCCGGCAAAGGTCTCGCCGACATCGAAGGCTTCGCCCGAACGGTTGAAGTTGCGATGGTCTTCCTTGTCGAACTCGGTGTCCCGCGTGATCTTGCCCGAGAGAAGCCCGGAGGCGAGCGGCACGCGCACGATCACGGCGATGTTCTTCCGTTTCGCTTCCGGCAGGAACAGCGAGGCCGGGCGCTGGCGGAAGATGTTGTAGATGATCTGCACGCTGGCGACGCCGGGAAACTCGATCGCCTTCAGCGCTTCCTCGACCTTTTCGACGCTGACGCCGTAATTGGCGATCTTGCCCTTGGCCTTGATCGCATCCAGAGCCTCGAACACCTCCGGCCGGTAGAAGGCTTCGGTCGGCGGGCAGTGGAGCTGCACCAGATCGAGCCGTTCCGTCTTCAGGTTCTTCAGGCTGCGATCGATGAAGCCCTCGAGGTTTTCGCGATTGTAGCCGTCGGCCATATGCGGATTGAGGCGGCGTCCGGCCTTGGTGGCGACGAAGGGCTTTTCGCCGCCGCGATTTGCCAGAACGTCGGCGATGATCTTTTCCGAGCGGCCGTCGCCATAGACATCGGCCGTGTCGATGAAATTGATGCCGGCATCGAGCGCGGCGTTCAGCGCCGCGCGACCGTCCTCCTCGCTGACGGAACCCCAAGAGCCGCCGATCTGCCAGGCGCCGAAGCCGATATTGGAGACGGGGCGTCCGGTGCGTCCGAAATTGTGATAATGCATGCGTTCCTCCGGTGAATGTCTGATTCCCGCCCCCAAAAAGAGGCGGACGGGACAAGGCGCCGGTCCGGCGCCTGGTTGGGCTTGCAGTGCGAATCCAAGGTCTTTTACCTCTGGAAGGCCGAAGAAAAAACAGGGAAAGGTGATTTGTGACGTCCTTCCGCTTCATTCATGCCGCCGATCTGCATCTGGGCAGCCCGCTTTCCGGGCTGATGCTGAAGGACCGGCAGATGGCGGAACGCTTCGCCGCCGCCGGGCGCGATGCCTTTTCCGCGCTGGTTGACTATGCGCTCGCCGCGCGGGTGGATTTCCTGGTGATCGCCGGCGACGTCTATGACGGCGCCTGGAAGGACAATCATATCGGCCTGTTCTTCAATCGCGAGATCGCGCGATTGTCGCGCGCCGGCATCCCCGTCTATTTCCTGCGCGGCAATCATGATGCCGAGAGTATCGTCGCCCGCACCATCGCCATGCCGGAAGGCGTCCATGAATTCTCCACCCGCAGACCGCAGACCTTTGTCCTTGAGCACCTGAAAGTGGCGCTGCACGGCCAGGGCTTTGCCGAACGCGTGGCGGCCGACAATCTTGCGCTTGCCTATCCGGCGGCGGTGCCCGGCCATTTCAACATCGGCGTGCTGCACACCTCGTTGTCCGGCCGTCCGCCGCATGCCGTCTATGCGCCGTGTTCGGTCGTCGATCTCGCCTCGCGCGGCTATGACTACTGGGCGCTCGGTCATGTCCATGCGTTTGAAGAGGTTTCGGCCGATCCGCTGACGATCTATCCGGGCAATCTGCAGGGCCGCAATATCCGCGAGACCGGGGCGAAGGGCGCGGTGCTGGTCAGCGTCGAGGACGGCCGTCCGCGCTATGAACGGGTGATGCTGGACTGCGCCCGCTTCGAGACGGTGGAGGTGATGCTGGAAGAAAGCCTGACCGAAAGCGCCATTCCCGGCGCAATCGAGGCGGCGCTTTCGCCCTTTGCCGAGGCGGCGGATGAGCGGCCCCACGCGCTCAGGGTCACGCTGTCCGGTCGTCATGCTTTAGCCGAGCGGATCAAGGCTGAACGGTCACAGTGGCGCGATCACGTTCAGGCCGCATGCCACCGCATTCACGCTGATCTCTGGCTTGAAAAGTTTGTGATCGCGCTTGAGGCAGCGGGCACGGAAAGGGCAAAGGCAGCGGGTGAGCTTGTGGTCGACATCGATGCGCTGGTCGCTTCGATCGCAGCCGGCGAAGACGCCGGCATCAGCGAACTCGTCAGTGAGATCTCCCGAAGGCTGCCGGGCGGCGTCGCGGCGGGCGAGCAGGCGCTTGGCGCAAGCGAGTCCGAGCTTCTGGCGGAAGCGCGTGACATCCTGCGCGCGCGGCTTGCGGGCGAGGGCTGAGCGATGCGGTTTCTCTCACTCGATCTCCTGCGCTACGGACATTTTTCCAACCATGCCATAACCTTCAGGCCCGATGCCGCGGTGCATATCGTCTACGGGCCGAATGAGGCGGGAAAATCCTCGGCGCTCTCGGCCTTTTCCGATCTCCTCTTCGGCTTTCCCGATCGCGATGTCGGCTATGATTTCCTGCATTCGGCCCGTGATCTGAGGATCGGCGCGGAAATTCGCGCGCGCTCCGGCGAGACGCTTGCCTTCCGCCGTCGCAAGGGCCGCAAGGATACGCTGCTGGCTGCCGGCGGTGACAGCGAGGCCGCGCTCAATGACGATGCGCTCTCCGCCTATCTCGGCAGTCTCGACCGAACCGTGTTCGAACGGGCCTTCGGGCTTGACAGCGAGCGGCTGCGGGCAGGGGCTGACGAAATGCTGGCCGATGGCGGCGAAATCGGGCAGATTCTGTTTTCCGCCGCATCCGGGCTGACGGGGCTCCGCTCGGTTGCCGAAGCGCTTGCCGCCGATGCCGATGGCATCTACGGCCCGCGCCGGTCGCAGAACCGGTCCTTCTACCAGGCTCTCGATCGCCACGAGGCGGCGCGCAGGGCCGAACGCGCGCTGGAGCTCAACGCCAGCGACTGGAAGGCGTTGCTGCGCGAGGAAAGCGAAATCGAGGAGGAGCTTGCGGCGCTTGGCGAACGTCAGCACGCGCGCCGTACGCGCATGGCCGCGCTCGACCGCCTGCAAAGGCTTCGCGGCCTCATTGCCGAGGTCGACAGGCATGAACGCGTCCTGCAGGGGTTTGTCGCACTCGATACCGTTTCCGACCAGACCGGCGCGCGCCTTGAGGCGCTTGCGGCACGCGCCGCCCGGCTTCAGGCGGACCATGACGGCAAGGCGGAGCGCCTCGCCGCGCTGAGGCGTGACCTTGAGGCACTTGAAATCGACGATGCCCTGCTCGAGCGGCGCGACGAGATAAGACGTCTTTACGCCGAAAGCGGACTGCATGCCGAGGCGGTGGAGCATCTGCCGGGACGCGAGGCCGAATATCAGGAAACGGTATCGGGGCTGACCCGCCTTGCCCTCGATCTCGGGTTTCAGGACATCGGCGGTATCGAGCAGAACAGGCCGAACCACATCCTGCTGTCCGATCTGGAGGACGCGATCGGGGAAGGCGCGCGGCTCGAGCGGGACGTCGCCGCGCTCGAAAAAGGCCTCGCCGAGGGTCGTCGCGACGTCGAGCGGCTCGAAAGCGAAAGCGGCGGCGGACAGTTGATCGACCCGGCGCCGCTCCGGCGCCGTTTCGACGCGCTGCGGCCGGACCTGGCTAGGTTGAAGGAGGCGGAGACGCTTGATGCCGACATTGAAGGGCGACAACGCGCGCTTCTGGACGACGCCGCGGCCCTTCGCCCGGCCGTGCGCGACATTCATGCGCTGTCGCGCGCGGACCTGCCGGATGACGCCGCGCTCGACGCGGCGCGCGAAACCATTGCCGCCTGCGAAGGGGAGATCGCGGCGGTCGAACAAAAGATTGCCGATGCGGCATCCGAACGCGCCCGCATCGAGGCGCTGATGGCGGAGGCGGCAGGCGAGGGGCCGGTATTGACCCGCGCTGACATCAGCGTCGCGCGGGAGGAGCGAGACCGGCTGTTTGCCGCGTTCAGAGCCCATGAAGGTGAACCTGAGACCTATATCGCTTCGGTCGAAGCCGCCGACGACCTGGCTGACCGTGCTCTCGACACGGCGGAAAAGCTTGCCCGGCACGGCGATCACCTCCGACGTCTCGAAGCGCTCGCCGTCGAGGCTGAACGGCACGCCGAAGAGCGCGCGCGGCTTTTCGGGCAGCGCGCCGAGGCGACTGCGGCGCATAAGGCGCTCTTCGCGTCGGCGGGCGTCGAGGCGAGAACGCCGGAGGCGATGCGCGACTGGCTGCGTCAGGTCGGTCTGCTGCTTGACCGGCGCGAGGCGCTCTACGCCCTGATCGACCGGCAGAAGGGCCTTGCCCGGCTGAGATCCGAGCTTCATGCGAGCCTTGTCCCGCTTGCCGGCGAAACGGAGGCCGATATGCCGGCGCCGGCGCTGGCGCGCTATGTCGAGACCCGGATTGAACGACTTGCCGAGCGCTGGGAGGATGCGCGCCGCCAGCAGGCCGAGATCGCGGCTGCCCGCCAGACGATCGCCCGGCGCGAGCAGGAGCTTGCCAGGCTGGAGCCCGTGCGCGCTGCCTTTGCCGAACGTTATGCGCGCTGCCTTGCCGCGGTCGGCCTTGCGCGCGAGACCGGTCTTCAGGCGGCCGAGGCGGCGCTGGCGCTCTGGGCCAGGGTGCCGCCGCTTCTGGAGAAGAAGGAAAGGCTGGAACGCGAGATCGCCGCCGACCGGGCGCGGATTGAGGGCTTTCGCGAGGCTGCCGGACGGCTCGCCGGTGCGCTTGCGCCCGATCTTGTCGGCGGCAATGCCCGGGAATATGTGCGGATACTGAGCGAGCGGATCGACCACAACACCTCGTCGGCCGCCCGCCGCAGGACGCTTGACGAGGCCGCCCAGGCGCTTGCCGCCGAACTTCAATCGCTGCTGGCCGAGCTTACGGCGTGTCGGGATGAGGCCGCGGAAATTGCCGCTTCCCTGCCGCCTGGCCTTGCGCCGGAAGGTTTGCCGGAACGCCTTTCCGAGCGCGCGGCGACGCGAAAGGCGCTTGCCGAGGCCCGACGCCGTTTTGCCGAAGGCAGTGACGGGGCCGACGAGGCGGAGACCCGAAAGCTTGCCGAAGGGCTCGACGTGATCGCCTGCCGGCAGGAGCGCGAGGCGCTTGCCGCCGAGGAGGCAGAGGACGAGACCGTTCGCGAAGACCTGTTGCAGCGCCGTGCCGCGACACGCCACAGGAAGCAGGAGATTGGGCGCGGGGAAAGCGCAGAACAGGCGGCCTTCGACCGGATCTCGGCCGAGGAGGAGGCGCGCGATCTTGCCCGCGAATGGGTGGTGCTGAAGCTTGCGGGCAATCTGCTTGATGCCGCAATGGAACGGTATCGTGCCGGCCGTGCCGACCCGATCCTCAAGAAGGCCGGCCGGCACTTTTCGGCGCTGACCATGGGCGGATTCGACGGGCTGCTGCAGAATTACGGAGCCGGTGACGAGTTGCTGCTTTCGGCCCGCCGCGCGGATGGCGGCGAAGTGCCGGTCGACGGCCTGAGCGACGGCACGCGCGACCAGCTCTGGCTGGCGCTTCGTCTCGCATTCATCGAGGATTACGCCGGCCGCAACGAGCCGGCGCCGCTGATCGTCGACGACATTTTCCAGACCTTCGACGACGCACGCAGCGCGGCCGGCTTGCGCTCGCTTTCAGCGCTCGACGGCGATATCCAGACGATCCTGTTCACGCATGAGAAAAGCCTTGTCGACATTGCCCGAAGCGCGCTTGGCGACAAGGCCGATATCGTGACGCTGGAACGCTGATCAGGATTCGTCGGAACGATTGTCCTTGGTCTTTCGGCGGCTGAGCCTGGTGTGCACCTCTATTCTGTGCAGGACGAGGAGCACGATGATGCCGAGGACGGAGGAAAAAATTCCCAGTGTCCAGAGGCCGAGGCCGATGGTGAGGCCGATTGCGCCGGACAGCCAAAGCCCGGCGCCGGTGGTCAGCCCCTTCACCGTGCCCTTCTGGAAAAACACGATGCCCGCGGCAAGGAAGGCAACGCCCTCGGTGATCGACTGGATCACGCGCGTCGGATCGATCCTGAGCACATCGGAATCTTCCGGCATCAGGTCCGGCACTTCCGTGGAGACGATGACGAAGAGGGCGGCGGCGAGGCTGACGAGAATGTGGGTGCGCAGCCCCGCGGCGTGGTTCTGCATCTCCCGCTCAAGGCCGATCAGCCCGCCGAAGAGGGCCGCGCCCATCAGACGGACGAAGAAGACCAGATTATCGCTACCGCCTGTCGTGGTGATATCGTCAATCAGGGCTTCCATCGGTCTCCCGTATTGATGTCAGAGGTGCTCCCTGATCTTTTCGGCATTGGCCGAAAGGACCGCGCTTTCCTCCATAACGCCCGAGTGGCGCTTCAGGTCCACACCTTCGTGGCGCGGAATGACGTGGAAGTGAAGGTGGAAGACGGTCTGGCCGGCGGCCGGCTCGTTGAACTGGGCGATGAAGACGCCGTCAGCCTTGAAAGCGGCCTTCACGGCCTGTGCCATTTTCTGCACCACCGCCATGGCCTTGCCGACAACCACCGGATCGGCGTCGAGCAGGTTGCGCGAGGGTTTGCGCGGAATGACCAGGACATGGCCCGGCGCCTGCGGCATCACGTCCATGATGGCGATGACGTCGTCATCCTCGTAAAGCTTCGTCGCCGGAATTTCCCCGCGCAGAATTTTTGCGAAGATGTTGTCGTCCTCATATTCGGCGATATGGGTCTCGTCTGCCATGGTGTTTCACTCCCTTGTTGCCGGCGCTTCAGTCGCCCTTCTTGTAGGGCGCGTGCGCGCTCAGGATATCATTGAAATGCGCGACGTCCTCCCGTTCATGAACGAGAAACGCGGCCACCGCGTTCCGCAAGCCGTCATGGGTGATGTAGTGGGCGGAGTGGGTGGTGACGGGCACATAGCCGCGCGCCAGCTTGTGCTCGCCCTGGGCGCCGGCCTCGACGCGTGCGAGATTGTTGGCGATGGCGAAATCGATGGCCTGGTGATAGCAGACCTCGAAATGCAGGTAGCGATGGTCCTCGATGCACCCCCAGTGCCGGCCGAAGAGCGCATCGGAGCCGATGAAATTGATGGCGCCGGCGATATAGCGCCCGTCACGCCTGGCCATGACCAGAAGAATGTCGCGGGCCATGCGTTCGCCGATCAGCGAATAGAATGCGCGGGTCAGATAGGGACGGCCCCATTTGCGGCTGCCGGTGTCCATGTAGAAAGTGAAGAACTGGTCCCAGATATCCTCGGTCAGGTCATCGCCCGTCAGCCAGTCGACGGTGATGCCGGCCTCAAGCGCCGCGCGGCGCTCCTTCTTCAGCGCCTTGCGCTTGCGCGAGGCCAGCGTGTCGAGAAAATCCTCGTATCGGGCATAGCCCTTGTTGAGGAAATGGAACTGCTGGTCGGTGCGGTGAAGATAGCCTGCCGCCTCGAAAACAGGCGTTTCCTCCTCCGGCACGAAGGTGACGTGGGCGGACGAGACATTCAGCCGGTCGCTGACCGTCACCAGCGCATCCGCCAGAACCTTCTGCACCGTCGCCCTGTCATAGCCCTCGCGCACGAGAAGATGCGGGGCGGTTGCCGGGGTGAAGGGCAGGGAGGCCTGCAGTTTCGGGTAATAGCGCCCGCCGGCGCGCTCGAACGCATCGGCCCAGCCGTGGTCGAACACATATTCGCCCTGGCTGTGGTTCTTCAGATAGCACGGCAGCGCGCCGATCAGTTTTCCGTCTTCCGTCTCCAGCAGAAGGTGGTGACCGAGCCAGCCGGTTTCGGGCGAGGCCGATCCCGATTCCTCCAGTGATGAGAGGAAGGCGTGGGACAGGAAGGGGTTGTAGCCCACGCCGTCAAGGCCCGGGCGCGTGCCGCCAAGCGTGTCCCATTCCGCTTTCGCAATGGCGGAAAAGCTTTTTTCGATGCGGATTTGCAGGTTTTCGCTCAACAGAACTCTCAAGGCTCGGACCGTTACGCGGGGTCGAAACCCTCGAACGTCATCTGGTCGGCATATTGGAATGTGATCTGGCGGGCGCGCTCGTTGCGGACGGTCCAGGTGATGACCGGCACGCCGCTGTCGCGCAGGCCCGCGACGAAGTCGTTGGGCAGATCATCATAAGAATAGGAGACAAAATCAAGGCCGATCCGCATCGTCGCGCGATGGGCATCGAAGGATTTCCCGTCGTGTCCGTCTGCCGTCAGGCCAAGCGGGCAGGCCGCGCCGGCGCGTTTGAGCGCGGCAAGCAGCGCAGGCTCGAAACTCATCAGCGCCAGAGGGCCGTCATAGTGCGCGGTTTCGGCAATGACGGCTCGGGCAAAGACGTCGGGATCGGTCGGACCGGACTTCAGTTCGATGATCAGCGGCACGCGCCCGGCGGTTACCTCAAGCAGTGCCTCAAGGCGCGGAATCCCGGCCTCGCCCGTGCCGACGCGGATTCCGTCGATCGCTTCGGCGTCAAGCGTCTCGATCGTGTCGGGGCGACCGCAGAGCCTGCTCAGGTCATCGTCGTGAAACACGATCACCTTGCCGTCGGCGGAAAGGCGGATGTCGCATTCGATGGCGAAGTCATTGTCGATGGCGCGCTCAAAGGCCGGCATCGTGTTCTCGAAGACCGCGCCGTTCATGTCGTGATAGCCGCGATGGGCGATCGGCCGGGCCGTCAGCCAGTCGGGACGCGGCATCAGTCGATCTCCACGATCGCGTCGATCTCGACGGCGGCGTTGAGAGGAAGAGCGGCCATGCCGACGGCGGCGCGGGCATGCTTGCCGGCTTCGCCAAAGACGTCTGCGAAGAGGTCCGACGCGCCGTTGATGACGAGATGCTGTTCGGTGAAATCCGGCGCGGAGGCAACAAAGCCCGAAAGCTTGAGAATGCGTTTGACCCGGTCGAGGTCACCGTCAAGCGCGGCATTGATCTGCGCGATGATGTTGATGGCGCAGGCGCGCGCGGCCTTCCGGCCCTCTTCAAGCGAGACATCCGCGCCAAGACGTCCGGTCGCGAGCATCTTGCCGTTTTCCGTCGGCAACTGTCCGGATATGAAGAGCAGGTTCTCCGACCGGGTGAAGGGAAGATAGTTGGCGGCGGGGGCGGAGGCTTGCGGCAGGGTGATGGAAAGGGCCTTCAGGCGGTCTGAAACGACGTTGGGCATATCTGGCTCCGGGCTTTTCGGGAAAGGGACTGAACAACATTGGCAGAACCGGGACTTTTCTATACGATTGGTCCCCAAAACCAAGGGGAATGTTCATGCGGACAGTCATGGCGACGGGGATTTTCTGGACCATATTCGCGGCCGGCGCTCAGGCGGCGGGACCGGCACTCGGCGCCGTGTCGCTGCTGCCGCATCGCGCCGTTTACGATCTTTCGCTTGAATGGGCTTCGGCCCAGTCCGGGGTCGAGGGGCTTCATGGCCGCTTCGTCTATTCCTTCACCGGCAGCGATTGCGCCGGCTACGTGACCGAGATGCGCATGGTCACCGACATTGCCCGCGAATACGGGGGCGTCGTCACCGACCAGGTGTCGTCATCCTTTGAAGAGAAAGGCGCCTTCGCCTTTTCCAGCACGCTGTTTTCCGACAACGCCCTGCAATCGGAGACCGTCGGCGAGGCCCAGCGCACCGAAAAGCGCGCGATCTCCGTCACCTTTGGCGGCGACGAGGCGAGGGCGGTCGAGCTTCAGGATGCCGAGTTTCCGACCGAATACATGGCCAATGTGATTCTTGCCGCCCAGAACGGACGGCGCGCCTATGAAGCGGTTTCCTTCGACGGCTCCGGCGAGGAGACGATGCGCGCCATCACCCTGATCGGCGGCCGCGAGGAGACGGAAGGCGGCAGGGCCGGCTGGCCGATCACCACGGCCTATTTTCCCATGGGCGCGGTCTCGGGCGACGAAACGCCCGACTACACCGTCTCCATGCTGCTTTCGGCAGAGGGCGTGAGCCGCGACATCGTCATGGATTTCGGCGACTTCAAGATGGCGGGAGAACTCACGCGTCTCGAATCGCTTGAACCGGCAGGCTGCGAGGCGCCGCCGGAAGCGCTCTCATCCAAACCCTGAGGCCCCGCATCCGGCCGAACGGGCAGGCTGCCCGGCTTTCGCCGCGCCGCGCCTCTTGCAATTTGCCGCAAAACGGGGTATCGCGCCCTCATTCCACACGCAGGCCATGGGATGTTCCGGGAGAAATCCGGTGCGTTCCGCCGGTGTCAGGCGTCATTGACGTCTGGTCTCAGGTCTGCGGAGGTTCAACCGGAAAAGGAGAAAAGGCATGGCATTGCCCGACTTTACCATGCGCCAGCTGCTGGAAGCAGGCGTACATTTTGGTCACCAGACCCACCGCTGGAACCCGAAGATGAAGCCCTACATCTTTGGCGACCGCAACAACATCCACATTATCGACCTCGCCCAGACGGTTCCGATGCTGTCGCGCGCGCTGCAGATCGTTTCCGACACCGTTGCCCGCAACGGCCGCGTGCTGATGGTCGGCACCAAGCGTCAGGCGTCCGAGATCATCGCCGACAGCGCCCAGCGTTCGGCGCAGTACTACGTGAACGCCCGCTGGCTCGGCGGCATGCTGACCAACTGGCGCACGATCTCGAACTCGATCCAGCGTCTGCGCAAGCTCGACGAGATTCTCGCCAACGAGGCCCAGGGCTTCACCAAGAAGGAACGCCTGAACCTCGACCGCGAGCGTGAAAAGCTCGACCGCGCTCTCGGCGGTATCCGCGACATGGGCGGCGTTCCGGACCTGATCTTCATCATCGACACCAACAAGGAAAAGATCGCCATCGAAGAGGCGAAGCGCCTTGGCATTCCGGTTGTCGCCATCGTCGATTCCAACTGCGATCCGGATGAAGTCGATTACCCGATCCCCGGCAATGACGACGCCTCGCGCGCCATCGCCCTTTACTGCGACCTGATCTCGCGCGCGGCCATCGACGGCATCGCACGCCAGCAGGGCGCCCAGGGCATCGACCTTGGCGCCGCTTCCGAAGCGCCGGCAGAAACCGCGCTGGAAGACGAGGCGCCGGCCGAGGATGCTTCCGCCGAGAAGCCGGCCGAATAGGCCATTCGGCTTTGGGCCGCGGCTTGGTCGCGGCCCGCTGACATTCCGATCCGGTCGGAGGCCGGCCGCGCAAGGCGCCTGCGGCCCTCTCCGGATCCAGACAGGCGCATCGGAATTGCCGGTGCGTTTGCCTATCGGACTTTGAGCCGTCGGACATCGGCCGTCGGCAGCAAGGGTTTCATCACCCTGTCACAGTATGGGTACACTTCGTTGCCCAACAGGCCGCGCTTTGATGCGACAAGCGCCGCCGAGCGAATGGACAAGAGGCAAGTTATGAGCACGATTACGGCTGCAATGGTGAAGGAACTGCGCGAGAAGAGCGGCGCAGGCATGATGGACTGTAAGAAGGCGCTCGCCGAGAATGACGGCGACATGGAAGCGGCGATCGACTGGCTGCGCGCCAAGGGCATCTCCAAGGCCGACAAGAAGTCCGGCCGCACGGCTGCCGAAGGCCTGATCGGCATTGCCGAGAAGGGCACGGAGGCCGTCGTTGTCGAGATCAACTCCGAGACCGACTTCGTTGCCCGCAACGAAGCATTCCAGTCGATGGTTTCCGGCATCGCGGAAGTGGCGCTGTCGACCGATGGTTCCGTCGACGCGATCAGCGCCGCGACCTATCCGGCAACCGGCAAGAGCGTTGCCGACAGCATCAAGGATGCCATCGGCACGATCGGCGAGAACATGACGCTGCGCCGCGCCGCCAAGCTTTCGGTCGGCTCGGGCGTTGTCGCTTCCTATGTCCACAATTCCGTCGCCGACGGTCTCGGCAAGCTTGGCGTTCTGGTCGCGCTGGAATCGGAAGGCGACAAGGCGGTTCTGACCGCGATCGGCCGCCAGGTTGCCATGCACGTCGCCGCGACCAATCCGCTCGCCGTGCGCGCGGACGAGGTCGACAAGGATATTGCCGCCCGCGAACGCGCGGTGTTCCTGGAGCAGGCGAAGGAGTCCGGCAAGCCGGCCAACATCGCCGAGAAGATGGTCGAAGGCCGCATGCGCAAGTTCTTCGAGGAAGTCGCGCTTCTCTCGCAGTCCTTCGTCATCAATCCCGACCTGACGGTTGAAGAGGCCGTCAAGGAAGCCGAGAAGGAAGCGGGCGCGCCGATCAAGGTCGCTGCCATTGCCCGTCTGGCGCTCGGCGAGGGCGTGGAGAAGGAAGAGAGCGACTTCGCTGCCGAAGTCGCCGCGACGGCCAAGGGCTGATTGCCCGAAAGGCTTGGAATTTGAAGGGGCGCCGCGTGACAACGCGGCGCCCTTCGTGTATCCGGATGGCATTGCTTTTTAGGAGTTTGTGACTTTGACGAATCCGATATTCAAGCGCGTTCTGCTGAAGGTTTCCGGCGAGGCCCTGATGGGCAATCAGGGTTTCGGCATCGACGTTGCCGTTGCCGACCGGATTGCATCCGACATCGCCGAGGTTCGCGCCATGGGCGTCGAGGTCGGCATCGTGGTCGGCGGCGGCAATATTTTCCGCGGCGTCGCCGTGGCCTCCAAGGGGGGCGAGCGCGTGACGGGCGACCACATGGGCATGCTCGGCACGGTGATCAACGCGCTGGCGCTCGCCACCTCGCTGCGCAAGATGGATGTCGATACGGTCGTCCTGTCCGCGATCGCCATGCCGGAGATCTGCCAGTCGTTCTCGCAGCGGGCGACGCGTTCCCATATGGATGCGGGCAAGGTGGTGATCTTTGCGGGCGGTACGGGCAATCCTTTCTTCACCACGGATTCGGCCGCCGCGCTGCGCGCCGCCGAGATCGGCGCGGAGGCGATTTTCAAGGGAACGCAGGTCGACGGCATCTATTCCGCCGACCCGAAGAAGGATCCGCAGGCGACCCGGTTCGAGGCGCTGACCCATCGGCAGGTGCTGGAGCGCGGCCTTCAGGTCATGGATGTCGCCGCCGTGGCGGTGGCGCGGGAGAACAATATTCCGATTATCGTGTTTTCAATCCACGAGCGCGGCGGTTTCGGCCAGATCATGGCCGGCGGCGGTCGCAAGACGATTGTAACCGACGAGTGATGACGGCGCCTGAGGCCTTAAAGGGAAGGCCGGGCGCAAGACGGGAGAATGACGATGAGCGATGCAACCGATCTGAAAGACCTCGAGCGCCGCATGGAAGGCGCCATCAACGCCTTTGTCGGCGACATTACCTCGCTGCGCACCGGGCGGGCGTCGGCCAATATCCTCGATCCGGTTCTGGTCGAGGCCTATGGATCGAAGATGCCGATCAACCAGGTTGCCAACATCACCGTGCCCGAGTCGCGCATGCTGGCGGTCAATGTCTGGGACAAGGGCATGGTGAGCGCCGTCGACCGGGCGATCCGCGAGAGCCATCTGGGCCTCAATCCGATCATGGACGGCCAGAACCTGCGCATTCCGCTGCCGGAGCTGAACGAGGAGCGCCGCCGTTCTTTGGTCAAAGTTGCTCATGAATATGCCGAAAAGGCCAAGGTTGCGATCCGTCATGTCCGCCGCGACGGCATGGATGCCCTGAAGAAGGCCGAGAAAGACGGGGATATCAGCCAGGACGACAGCCGTTCTCTGTCCGATGACGTGCAGAAGCTGACCGACGGCGCAATTTCTCGCATTGACCACTTGCTTGCAGAGAAAGAAAAAGAAATCATGCAGGTCTGATTTTTAACCTGCATTTTTTCAAGAATTTGAGCCACGATATGACCCCTTACGCAGATCCTGCAAAACCTGATCATGTTGCGATTATCATGGATGGCAACGGCCGATGGGCCAGCGGGCGGGGGTTGAAGCGTATTTTCGGGCACCGCAAGGGCGTCGAGGCGGTGCGTCGCGCCGTCGACGCGGCGCGGGACGCAAGGATCAAGCATCTCACGCTTTTTGCCTTCTCCTCGGAAAACTGGAAGCGGCCCGAGGATGAGGTCCGCGATATCATGGAACTGATCGCGATCTTCATTCATCGCGAGCTGCAGACCTATCACCGCCAGAACATGCGCTTCCAGATGATCGGCGAGCGCGCGGGGCTTGGCCCCAAGGTTCTCGGCGCGCTTCAGACGGCCGAGGAACTGACCCGGAACAACACCGGGCTGCATGTCGTCGTCGCCGTCAATTACGGCTCGCGCGCCGAGATCGCCCGGGCGGCTGCCGCTCTCGCGCGGGAGGCCGTGGCGGGGCGGATATCGCCGGACGAGATCGATGAAGCCATGATCACCGGCCGGCTCGATACGGCCGGCATTCCCGACCCGGACCTGATCATCCGCACCAGCGGCGAGCAGCGGCTCTCGAACTTCCTGATGTGGCAGTCGGCCTATTCCGAGCTCGTGTTCCTGCCCTGCCTGTGGCCGGAGTTCTCGCAGGAGAGCTTTGACGAGGCGCTTGCCGAATATGCCCGGCGCTCGCGCCGGTTCGGCGGCGTCGTTCAGCCGGCCGCAGCGCTGACGGGGTCCTGATGGAGCGCGAACTCAAGCTGCGCGTGATGTCGGGCGCGGTTCTTGCCGTCGTCGTTCTTATGGCGACCTGGTTCGGCGGTCCTGCCTTTCTGCTTCTTTCCGTCGCGATCGGGCTTCTTGCCTTTCATGAATGGCTGGCGATGAGCCGGGCGCGGCCCGCCGGCCGCGGCGAAGGAACGATGACGGTCCTGCTCGCCGGCTGGGCGGCGATGATCGCAACCGCCATCCTGACCTTTCTCGAACTCTTCTTGCCGGCGCTGTCGCTTGCCGCCATTGCCGCAGCCACCGCCTATGCCTATGGCCGCAACAGGCCGGTACCGTTCTGGTTTGCCGGCGCGCTCATCTATTGCGGCCTTGCCATGGTTTCGCTTGCGGCGATCAGGAACGGTGGCGCGGCCGGGCTTTACACGATCCTCTTCGTGTTCGCCGTTGTCTGGGCGACCGACATCATGGCCTATTTTGTCGGCCGGGCGCTTGGCGGTCCCAAACTTGCGCCGTCGATCTCGCCGGGCAAGACATGGTCGGGCGCCATCGGCGGAGCGTTCTTCGGCGTCGCGGCCGCCCTTGGGCTGTGCCTGGCCTATGGCGGCACGCCATCCCTGCTTCTGGCCCTGCTGGCGCTCGTTCTCTCCGCCGTCGGCCAGGCCGGCGACCTGTTCGAATCGGCCCTCAAGCGCCGGTGCGGAGCCAAGGATTCCAGCCATCTCATTCCCGGTCACGGCGGGGTGCTGGACCGCGTTGACGGGCTTGTTGCCGCCGCGAGCGCGATGTTCATCATGGCCTGTTTTGCGATGGTCTTCGGCGCAGGCGACAGTGTCGGCGCCGTGCTTTATCGGTGGAGCGGCCTCGCGGCCTTGCCGCCTCTACACGGAGCCTGATTTGGGTATCGGATTTACAAACGCGCCCGGAATGATCGTTGCCTTTCTGGTCGCGATCTCCTTTCTCGTCTTTTTCCACGAGCTCGGCCACTACCTCGTGGCGCGCTGGTGCGGCATCCGCATTCTGGCCTTTTCGCTCGGCTTCGGCCCGGAGATTGTCGGGCGGACGGACAGGCATGGAACGCGCTGGAAAGTCTGCGCCATACCGCTTGGCGGCTATGTGCGCTTTTACGGCGACGAGGATGCCGCAAGCCGCCCGGATTTCGCCGGCGTTGAGGCGCTGCCGCCGGAGGAGCGGGCAAGGACGTTCAACGGCGCGGCGCTGTGGAAGCGGACGCTGACCGTCGCCGCCGGTCCGATCGCGAATTTCCTTCTGGCGATCGCCATTTTCGCCGTCATCTTCTCCGTCTACGGGCGCGGGGTCTCCGACCCCGTGGTCGGCGAAGTGGTGCCGGACGGCCCGGCTGCGGCGGCGGGCGTGAAGCCCGGCGATATCATGGTGGCGCTGGACGGCCAGAAGGTCGGGACCTTCGATGCGGTGGTGCGCTATGTGAGCGTCAGGCCGGGCGTGCCGATCGACCTGACCGTCGAACGCGACGGCGCGCCGATCGAAATGACGGTGGTGCCGGAGCGAATCGAGGAAGAGGACCAGTTCGGCAATGCGATGGAGCTCGGCCGGATCGGCGTGGTCGGAACGCGCGACTCGGGCAATTTCAGGGTGGAGCGCTACCAGCCGCTGGAGGCGATCGGGCAGGGCGCGCTGCAGAGCTGGCACATCGTCGTCAGCACCTATGACTATATTACCAACGTCTTTGCCGGACGGATGAAGGCGGACCAGATCGGCGGCCCGGTGCGCGTGGCGACGATGGCGGGGCAGATGGCCTCGCTCGGCATCGTCGCTTTCGCCAATTTCGCGGCGATTCTGTCCGTCTCGGTCGGCCTCTTCAATCTGCTTCCCGTGCCGATGCTGGACGGCGGTCATCTGCTGTTCTATGCGATCGAGGCGGTTCGCGGCCGGCCTCTGTCGGCCCGCGTCCAGGAATTCGCTTTCCGGGTCGGGCTGTTTCTGGTTCTGGCGCTGATGGTTTTCGCCACATGGAACGACACGCTGGGCCGGATGGGCTGAGGTTTACATTTTAACCCTTTGACACTGTTTGATTAACAGGAGGGGCCTATGATCTTGTCGAAGGTCGCCGGTTGTGAGATTGTGGCCTTGCCTTTGGCGCGGGAGATGATAGGAAACGCGTAGGAGACAGGTTGTCGATTGGTGTAGCCTTCCGTTTACCATAAGTCGAAAAGATCGTGGCGATTTGGCCACGCTTGGGGCGGAAGTTGCATAAGTCGCACGGCTTTCTATTGCGTGGGGGTGTGAAGTCTTTAGAACAAAAGACCACGAAGCCTATAAAACGCTGATATTGAGCGATCATAAAGGGTAGATAGTAGCATGGCCGGTTCAAGATTTTTGAACACAGTTTCAGGTGCGGCGCTTTCGCTGGCAGTCGCCGTGTCCGGGGGGGTCGTCGCCGCCGTTGCTGTGCCCGCAAGCGCATATGCCGCTGTTGTCAGCAATGTCGTGGTCAACGGAACGGGCCAGGCCGGTTCTGATGCGATCAGGTCGAAGCTGACCATCCAGCCGGGGCGCAGCTTCACCGATGCCGATATCAACCAGTCCATCCGCAATCTCTACAGCACCGGCTATTTCTCCGATGTCAAGATTTCGGTTTCCGGTTCGACGCTTGTGGTCAATGTCACCGAGAACCAGCTGATCAACCAGGTGGTCTTCAACGGCAACCGCAAGGTCAACGACAAGAAGCTCGAAGGCGTTGTCCAGCTGCATTCGCTCGGCCCCTACAACGAGGCGCAGGCCCAGGTCGACATCCAGCGCATCAAGGACGCCTATGCGCAGATCGGGCGCGCCGACGTCGAGGTCTCCATCGAGACCGCGACCGTGCAGGACAACCGAATCAACGTGGCCTTCGTCATCGACGAGGGCGGCCGCACAAAGACGCGGAAGATCAACTTCGAGGGCAACAACACCTTCGGCGACGCGCGCCTTGCCTCGGTGATCTCGACCAAGCGCTCGACGCCGCTGTCCTTCCTGACCCGCAAGGATATCTACAATCCGGACAAGGTGCGTCACGACGAGACCCTGCTGCGCGAGTTCTACAACAATCACGGCTTCCCGGATTTCCGTCTGATTTCGACCGATGTCGATTATGACGAGGAAGACAATTCCTATTCGATCACCTTCACCATGTCCGAGGGCGATCGCTATCGCTTCGGCGACATCGGCGTGGCCTCGACCGTGGAAGGCGTCGATATCGACACGCTGAAGGGCGACATCAAGACCAGATCCGGCAAGATCTACGATGCCGACGACATTCAGAAGACCTCGGAATCGATCGCGGCATCGGTTTCCTCGCAGGGCTATCCCTTCGCGCAGGTCAATCCGCGCGGCGATCGCAACTTCAGCAACGACACCTTCTCGGTGAACTACGAGATCGACCAGGGCGTGCGCGCCTATATCGAGCGCATCGAGATCGTCGGCAACACACGCACTCGCGATTATGTGATCCGCCGCGAGTTCGACCTCGCCGAGGGCGATGCCTATAATCGCGAAATGATCGCCCGCGCCAAGCGTCGCCTCGAGGCGCTGGGCTATTTCAGCAATGTCGATATCTCGACGCAGCCCGGCAGCGCGCCGGACCGCGTCGTCATCGTCGTCGATGTGACCGACGAGCCGACCGGCGCGTTCTCGATCGGCGCCGGCTACGACGCTGAAGGCGATTCGCTGGTTGTCGAGCTTTCGGTGCAGGAACGCAACTTCCTTGGCCGCGGCCAGTTCATCCGCGCGTCGGCCGGTCTCGGCGACAACGATTCGCAGATCTACAACTTCTCCTTCACCGAGCCTTTCTTCCTCGGCTATCGCGTGGCGGCAGGTTTCGATCTCTATCGCGCCTATTCGGCTTCGCAGGACTACTATACCTATGCGGAGACGGCCGGCGATATCCGCCTGACGGCGCCGCTGACCGACGAGCTGAGCTCGACGATCAAATATGTCTATCAGCAGTTCGAATATGAAGGCACGGGCGACTGGCAGAACCCGAACAACCTGTCTCCGATCTTCCAGAACCTGATCGACGGCAGCCCGTGGACGGTGTCCTCGGTCGAGCAGGCCTTCAACTTCTCGAGCGTCGACAATTACCAGCAGCCGCGCGAGGGCATTCTCGCCAATCTCACCAATACCGTGGCCGGTCTTGGCGGCGACTCTCACTATTATGCGCTGACGGGTAAGGTTCGCTGGTATCAGATGATTTCCGATCAGGCCGACATTATCGGTTCGCTGACGGCGCGCGGCGGTCTCGTGACACCGTTCGACAGCAATCTGAACGTGTTCGACCAGTTCACGATCGGCGGTCAGGAAATCCGCGGCTTCAAGCAGAACGGCCTTGGTCCGCGTACGGTGCAGCAGGGCGATGCGCTCGGCTCGCAGTACTACACCACGATTTCGGCCGAGGCGAACTTCCCGCTGCCGGGTATCCCCGAGGATATCAATCTGCGCGGGGCGGCCTATGTGGATGCCGGTTCGGCCTGGGGCAATGCCGTTGAGCTTGCCAATACGGCCATCGAGGGAACGGATTTCTCGATCCGTGCATCCGGCGGCGTCGGCCTCATCTGGAATTCGCCCTTCGGCGACCTGCGCTTCGACTACGCCATTCCCTTCGCCAAGGAAGATTTCGACGAAACTCAGCGGTTCCGGTTCGGAATTGCCAACACCTTCTGATATTGCTGTCCAGAGCTCATATCGTTTCCGTTCTGGAGAGATTGAATGGATCAGAACCAGTTTTTCGGTGCGCGGCAGTCGATTCGTCTCGACGAGTTGGCGTCGCGCATCGGATCTGTTTTGTCGAACGCGGATGCCGGCGAGCGGATGGTGGAATCCGTTGCGCCGATCTATCGCGCCGGTCCCTATGATATCTGCTACATCCTGTCCCGGAACAGCATTGACCAGTTGAAGAGCTGCAGGGCGGCGGCGGTGATCTGCTCCCCGGAGATGAAGAAGCATATTCCGGCGTCCTTGCCGTCGCTCGTTTCCGATATGCCGCAACTTGCCTTTGCCCGCGCGGCGGCACAGCTCTATCCGGCTGCCATGCGGCCGCAGCCGGTGATGCAGCGCCAAAGCGGCATCTCCGCGCAGGCCGTTATTGACGATACGGCGGTGATCGAGAAAAGCGTGGAGATCGCGCCGTTCGCCGTGGTCGGCGCGCGCGCCGTGATCGGCGCGGGAAGTCGTATCCTGTGCGGCACGGTCGTGGGAGCGGATGTCAAGATTGGCCGCAATGTCACCCTGGGAGCGCATGTTTCCGTCTCCAATGCGCTGATCGGCAATAATGTGATCATTCACACCGGCGCGCGCATCGGTCAGGACGGCTTCGGTTATGCGCCCGGGCCGACCGGCATGGTGAAACTGCCGCAGATCGGCCGGGTCATCATTCAGGACGATGTCGAGATCGGCGCCAATACCACGATCGACCGCGGCGCGATGGACGATACCGTGATCGGCGAGGGGACCAAGATCGATAATCTGGTGCAGATCGCCCATAACGTGCAGATCGGCCGGCATTGCGGTATTGTCAGCCAGGTCGGCATTGCCGGCAGCACCAGGATCGGCGATGGCGTGATGATCGGCGGTCAGGCCGGGCTCAACGGCCATATCGAGATCGGCAGCGGCGCGCAGATCGCCGCCAAGAGCGGGGTGCTGACCTCCGTGCCGGCCGGCGCCCGCATCGGGGGGAATCCGGCCCGGCCGATCCGGGACTATCTGCGGGACGTGGCGGAGATCGCCCGACGCGCCGCCAAATCGGGAGACAAGCAAGGTGAGTGACGAGACGAAGACATCGATGGGGAAGATGGATCTTCTGGAGATCATGAAGTTCCTGCCGCACCGTTACCCTTTTCTTCTGGTAGACCGGATTATCGAGATCGACGGCGACGACGGTGCGGTCGGCATCAAGAATGTGACGGCCAACGAGCCGCATTTTCAGGGCCACTTCCCGGAAATGCCGATCATGCCGGGCGTTCTGCTTGTCGAGGGCATGGCCCAGACGGCCGGCGCGATCTGCGCGCGCAAGGCCGATGAGGTCGACAACCTCGTATATTTCATGACGATCGACAATGCCCGCTTCCGCAAGCCCGTGGTGCCGGGCGATCAGGTGCGGTTCAAGGTCGTCAAACAGAAACAGCGCCGGCGCGTGTGGAAGTTCCACTGCGAAGCGCTTGTCGACGGCCAGCTCGTCGCCGAAGCCGATATCGGCGCCATGATGGTGCGCAAGGACGAAGAATGACCAGGATTTCCAGCTCCGCGAAAATCGACAGGACTGCCATTGTCGAGGACGGAGCCGTGATTGGTGAACATGCCGAGATCGGCGCGTTTTGCTATGTCGGGGCGAATGTCGTGCTCGGCGACAATGTGAAGCTTCACCATCATGCCGTGGTCGAGGGCATCACGCGGCTCGGCGATGGCTGCGCGGTCTTTCCCATGGCGGTCATCGGCGGCGCGCCGCAAAGCATTCGCCACGATGGCAGCGATACGCGCCTCGAGATCGGCGCCAATTGCATTTTCCGCGAGGGCGTCACCGTCAATACCGGTTCCTCCCATGGCGGCGGCGAGACAATTGTCGGCCACGACAATCTGTTTCTGGCCAATTCCCATGTCGGCCATGACTGCCGCATCGGCAACCACGTGATCCTTTCAAACAATGTCATGATCGGCGGCCATGCGGTGGTTCACGACCGGGCGATCCTGAGCGGCGGCGCGGCGATCCACCAGTTCGTGCAGATCGGCCGCCAGGCTTTCATCGGCGGGCTGGCGGGGGTCGTCAACGACGTCATCCCCTATGCGATGGTCGTCGACAATCCGGCCTTCATGGGCGGGCTGAATGTTGTCGGCATGCAGCGCGCCGGTATGAGCAAGGGCGAGGTTCATGCCGTGCGGCGGGCCTACCAGGCGATCTTTTCGGCGGGGACGGTTCTGGATAATGCGCGGGCGCTGCGCAGCGGGCCGGACGCGCTTGAGGGCGCTGCCCGCGAGATCATCGATTTCATTCTCGACCGTGACAGCGAGCGGGCGCTGACCACACCGGGTTCGCGCCGCCGGGGCAGCCAGGCGTGAGCGGCACATCGGCCCGCGATGCGGAGCCGGTCGCAATCATCGCCGGAAACGGCCGTCTGCCCCTCTATGTCGCCGAAGCCGCGCGGGACGCCGGAACGCCGACCTTCATCGTTCAGTTGCGTGGCGAGGGCGGCAATGACTGGTCGGATTTCGACCATATGGATGCCGATCTTGGCGGGTTTCAGCCGGTTGTCGCTGCACTGCGCAAGCGCGGGATCCGCAGGATCGTGCTGTCCGGCGGGGTGCGTTCCCGCCCCGAACTGACGAGCCTGCGCCCGACGGCGCGGCTGATCTGGTCTCTGCCCGCAATCCTGAAAAAACTGCGCAGCGGCGGCGATGACAAGGTGTTGCGCATGGTGATCGACCTGTTCGAGCGGCACGGTTTTGAAATCATCGCCGCGCAGGATATTGCCGGCGATCTTCTGGCGACCGCGGGCACGCTCGGCGCTGTGGCGCCGGATCGCGAGGACCGGGCCGATATTGCGGCCGCCGCCGACGCGGCGCGCGTCATCGGCTCCATGGATATCGGCCAGGGCGCCGTCAGTCTCGGCGGGCGCGTGGTGGCGCTTGAGGGCGCGGAAGGCACCGACCAGATGCTTGAACGCGTGCGCGCCATGCGCGCGGCTGGCCGGATTTCACAGAAGCGTCGCGGCGTTCTTGTCAAACTGTGCAAACCGCAGCAGGATCTGCGCGCCGACCTGCCGTCGATCGGGCCGGAGACGGTGCGGGCTGCCGCTGCCGCCGGGCTGGGCGGCATCACGGTGGAGGCGGGACGGGCGCTTGTGCTGGACCGTGCCGAGGCCATTGCCGAGGCCGACAGGGCAGGGCTTTTCCTGCTCGGCCTTGAACCGGGCGAGGTCTCGGGCCGCATTCTCTGAATATCGGCATTTCATCAGGGGAAGGGACACTCGTGTCAAAGAGCTTGAAAATCGGCGTGATCGCGGGCGAGGTTTCCGGTGATCTGCTTGGCGGCGACCTGATTGCCGCGCTGAGGACGATGCATTCCGGCCCGGTGGAACTCATCGGCGTCGGCGGTGATGCGCTCACGGCCCAGGGGCTCTCTTCGCTGTTTGACTATTCCGACCTGTCGATCATGGGCTTTACCCAGGTGCTTGCAAGGCTGCCGCTCCTGATCCGGCGCATCCGTCAGACGGCGGACGCGCTGATTGCCGCGCGGCCGGACGTGCTCGTCATTATTGATAGTCCGGATTTCACCCACCGCGTGGCGAAACGGGTGAAAAAGGCGCTGCCGGACCTGCCGGTCGTCAATTATGTCTGTCCCAGCGTCTGGGCCTGGAAGGAATACCGGGCGCGCGACATGCTCGCCTATGTCGACCACGTGCTGGCGGTGCTGCCCTTCGAGCCGGAGGAGATGCAGCGCCTTGGCGGGCCGCCGACCACATTTGTCGGTCACCGCCTCAGCGAGGAGCCGGGCGTGCTGGCAGCCCGTGGCAACACAGCCTTGCCGGAGGAGGGGGAGGCGCCGACCATCCTGCTTTTGCCGGGCTCGCGCGCGGGCGAGATCAACGCTCTGGCGCCGGTTTTCCGTGATGTCGCGAGGATCTATGCCGAGCGCAATGCGATGCCGCGCTTCGTGCTGCCGACGGTCACCCGCCGGCAGGAGATGGTGCGCGCCGCCATTGCCGACTGGCCGGTGAAGCCCGAGGTCGTGGTCGGCGACGCGGCCAAATGGGAAGCCTTCGGCGCCGCGCATGCGGCCGTTGCCGCTTCCGGCACGGTGGTGCTGGAACTGGCGCTTTCCGGCATTCCGGTCATTTCGGCCTACAAGGCGGATTTCATCGGCCGGTTCATGCTGAAGAAGATCACCATCTGGTCGGCCTCGCTGCCGAATCTCATAGCCGACCGGCCGCTGGTGCCGGAATATTTCGATGACACGATGCGGGCCGGCGCGCTGGCACGGTGGATGGAGCTTCTGACGCGGGACACGCCGCAGCGCAAGACCATGCTGGACGGGTTCGACGCGGTCTTTTCGATGATGCGCACGGCGGTTGCGCCCGGGCGGCGGGCGGCGGAAGTGACGCTTCAAGTGCTCGAAGACAAGAACAGGCCGTAGCCGACCGAGAGGCCGGACAGCAAAAAGGGCCGCGATTGCGGCCCTTTTCGATAAGTGCAAGCGGCTTTTGAAATCAGCGCTTGGAGAACTGGAACGAACGGCGGGCCTTCGCGCGGCCGTACTTCTTGCGCTCGACGACGCGGCTGTCGCGGGTGAGGAAGCCGTTCTTCTTCAGGATGCCGCGCAGTTCTGGCTCGAAATAGGTCAGAGCCTTGGAGATGCCGTGACGCACGGCGCCTGCCTGGCCGGAAAGGCCACCGCCGGTGACGGTCGCGACGATGTCGAACTGGCCGGCACGCGACGTCAGCACGATCGGCTGCTGCAGGATCATCTGCAGAACCGGACGACCGAAATATTCGGTGAAATCCTTGCCATTGACGGTGATCTTGCCGGAACCGGCCTTCACCCACACGCGGGCGACGGCGTCTTTGCGCTTGCCGGTGGCATAGGCGCGGCCGAGATCGTCAACCTTGCGTTCGTGAACAGGGGCTGCGGGGGCTTCGGAGGCCGTGGCGACATCGCCAAGCGTCTTCAGATCGGACAGGTCAGCCATTAAGCGCTCCTTACATTCTTCTTGTTGAGCTTGGCAACGTCGAGAACTTCGGGCTGCTGGGCTTCATGCGGGTGGTTGGTGCCGGCGTAAACGCGCAGGTTCTTCATCTGGCGACGGCCAAGCGGACCGCGCGGAATCATGCGCTCGACAGCCTTCTCGATGACGCGCTCGGGGAAGCGGCCCTCGATGATCTGGCGCGCATTGCGCTCCTTGATGCCGCCGGGGTAACCGGTGTGCCAGTAGTACATCTTGTCATTGTACTTCTTGCCGGTCATCGCGACCTTTTCGGCATTGATGACGATAACGTTGTCGCCATCATCGACATGCGGGGTGAAGGTGGCTTTGTGCTTGCCGCGAAGGCGCATGGCAACGAGCGAAGCGAGACGGCCGAGGACGAGGCCTTCGGCATCGATCACGATCCACTTCTTCACCACCTCTTCAGGCTTCTGGGAGAAGGTAACCATTTTCTGATACTCTCAAGTTCATTCCGGCCCGAGGGACGGACGTTTTTTGTTGCTTTGCTTGGGGTTCCAAGCCGGACCATATACGCCAGGCGCATATGTTGGCGGTTGTATAGAGAGCAGCTTGCGCAAGGTCAAGCTCTAATATTGGTCAGTATGGATGAATTAATCATATAATTCAATGCTTTAAAAATGCGGTAATATATTACCGTAGGATTTGCTTGGTTCTTGCCACTTTTTTGGAGTTCCGGGGACATGACCTGAAATGCCTTGACCGCGCGGCCGGTCGCAAATCCGCTGGCCTCTCGCGTCAAAATGTGGGAACATAGCATGAACGAAATGCGAAGCGGGAGTACGGGATGACCTTTCAGCGCAGGATCAGCATGATCACGCTCGGCGTGGACGATCTGGCGGGCACGACCGCCTTTTACGAGCGGCTCGGCTGGAAGCGGTCGTCAGCCTCGCAGGAGGGCGTGACCTTTTTCGGCCTCGATGGCATCGTCCTCGGGCTTTTCGGCCGCAGGGCGCTGGCGGAGGATGCGGGGCTTTCGGGTTTGCCCGACGAAAAGCCGGCCTTTTCGGGGGTTGCGCTTGCCTATAATGTGGGATCGGCGGCGCAGGTGGACGAGACCATCGCCTTTGCCGCCCAGTGCGGCGGCACGGTGGTGAAGCCGGGCGAGGCGGTTTTCTGGGGCGGATACAGCGGCTATTTTGCCGATCCGGAGGGCCATCTCTGGGAAGTCGCCTATAACCCCTTCTCGCCGCTTGATGCGAATGGCCGCATGACCTTGCCGGATTGATTGCCTCTGTCTTGCATTCATCGGTCCGGCGAGCGATAAGCCGCTGCGATCGATCGATATGAAGAAGGATGCCATGGCAGGCACGAACAGCGAGCTTCCGCTCATCGCCGAAGGGCCGGTGATCATTCTGGTAAATCCGCAACTGGGCGAGAATATCGGCATGGTGGCGCGCGCCATGGCGAATTTCGGCCTTGCCGAACTGCGTCTCGTTGACCCGCGCGACGGCTGGCCGAGCGACACGGCCCGCGCCGCCGCCTCCAAGGCCGACCACGTGATTGACGGCGCGACGGTGCACGGGACCCTCGCCGATGCGATATCCGACCTCAACTTCGTCTACGCCACGACGGCGCGCAGCCGCGACGGGTTCAAGCCGGTGAGGGGGCCGAGCGTTGCCGCCAGCACGCTTCGCCAGCGCCATCGCGGCGGTGAGCGCACCGGCATCCTGTTCGGGCGAGAGCGCTGGGGCCTCAACAATGAGGAGGTCGGCATGGCAGACGAGATCGTGACCTTTCCGGTCAATCCGGCCTTTGCCTCGCTCAACATCGCCCAGGCCGTGCTGCTCATGTCCTATGAGTGGATGAAATCCGGCATGGCGGACGAGAGCGAGACGCCGTTCCAGGCGGTTGAGCAGACGCCCGCGACCAAAGAGGATCTCTTCGGCTTTTTCGGCCATCTGGAAGAAGCGCTCGATGCGCGCGGCTATTTCCGTCCGGCCGACAAGAAGCCGCGCATGGTCGACAACCTGCGTTCGGTCTTTACCCGCCGCGCCATGAGCATGCAGGAGATCCACCTGCTGCGCGGGGTGATCTCCTCGCTCGACAGATACAGCCGCAAGAACCCGCGCGGCGGCGAGGGCAGCGATGGCTGAGGCCGCCGAAGGTCCGGTCCTGGTCTTCGATTCCGGCATTGGCGGGCTGACCGTGCTGCGCGAGGCGCGCATGCTGATGCCGGACCGGCGCTTCGTCTATGTCGCCGACAATGCCGCTTTCCCCTATGGAGACTGGCCCGAAGAGGCGCTGCTTGCCCATCTTCTGGCGCTGTTCGAGCGCCTGCTCGAAGATATCCGTCCGGCCTGCGTCATCATTGCCTGCAACACCGCCTTCACGCTTGCCGGAAGCGCGCTGCGGGCCCGGTTTCCGGCAACCGATTTCGTCGGCACGGTTCCGGCGATCAAGCCGGCCGCCGAGCGCACGTCCTCGAAGCTGATCTCGGTTCTTGCGACGCCGGCCACTGTCAGGCGCGATTATACGCGGGCGCTGATTGAAAGCTTCGCCACCCATTGCCACGCCCGGCTGGTCGGCTCGAAATATCTGGCGGCGCTGGCCGAGACCTATATCAGCGGCGGCGAAGTGACGGATGAGGCGCTGTGGACGGAGATCGCGCCCTGTTTCGTGGAGGAAGAAGGCCGGCGTACCGATATCGTCGTGCTCGCCTGCACGCATTATCCCTTCCTTGCCAACCGCTTCCGCAAGCTTGCGCCCTGGCCGGTCGATTGGCTGAACCCGGCGGAGGCGATTGCCCTGCAGGCCAGGCGCGTTCTGGGCGAGCGACCGTCCGCCGCCATCGAGGGGGTGAACCGCGACGTCGCGATCTTCACCAGCAGCGATGTTCGACCGGAGATCAAGCGACTGATGCAGGGCTTCGGATTGATCGTCGCCGACGCGGCAGTGCGCTGGAGCATTTCGCAGTCAGATGGAAACATCTGACGCCAAGCGAAAATGCGTCAAAACAAATAGATAGAGCGGTTGCGCGTTTCCACGAAAGGCGGAACCGCTCTAGCTGTGGGCTTTCAGGAGGTTGTCCATTCGGAGCGGACCGAGGAGACTGGAGTTACC